>NZ_JBFHFD010000495.1:0-6418 GCF_041583735.1 Novipirellula sp. | reverse complement strand
GTGCTTACGGCGGTGGTAACGATAGCTGGGGCACCTATTCGCCCTCGAGCGAACATCAAGGGGGTGTGCAGACGCTGATGTTTGATGGTGCGGTCCGCTTTATTACTGATTCCATCGACTCGGGGAACCTCAATGCACGTCAAGTCACTTCCGGTGAAAGCCCGCATGGGGTTTGGGGAGCGATGGGATCGATGGACGGAAAAGAAACCGTTTCCTATGACGGTTGATTTTGATTTGTCTCGTTTTCCTTCTCACCCCATCATCACGATCCGTGCTGATGCGGGGGTTTTATCTTATGTTGAACAGAATTAGGTGTTTGCAGATGTATCGAATCGCGTTTACTTGCGTGTTGCTTGCAGTGGTTTCCGGGTGTGCCTCTGAAGAAAAGCCCGATGGCCTTCCGGTGCTCCATCCGGCCGAGATCACTGTGCATCAAGGAGGCGCTCCGCTGGTCGGCGCCAGCGTCCAGCTCGTCTCGACTGACCCCATGCTTAGCAGGTGGGTTTCAGGAGGAAGTACGAACGAGAACGGCGAAGCCGTGGTCATGACCCACGGCAAGTACGTCGGTGTTCCGGCCGGCACGTTTAAGGTGACCGTGAACAAGACCCAGATCGAAGGTGCTGCGGCAGGCAACGACCCAGGATCCTCGAGCGAAGCTAAAATGTTCGATCTTGTTGACGCCAAGTACCGAGCCGTAACCACCACTCCGATCGAAGTCGAGATCTCTGCAGGGGAAAACAAGCTGGACGTGATCGAAGTCGGTGCGGCGGTCAAAGACGCCGCGGCGAAGTTGTAGGTCGTTGACGGCGTTACCGCCGAAACCCCTCGGTATCAAAATCGACAGGGCAGAAGGACAATCATGGATTGTTCTCTGCCCTGTTTTCGTTTGCGCGACGCCGCTAGATCAACTAGAAGCAGTAGCGGATTCAGGCAAGCTTATCAACGTTAAGCAGGATCAATAAACCGATCTGTGAAAGCACGTCGGGCTCGGGATAAAAAGCGAAAAACTCGACCCCATTCGCCAAAACCGGCCCATTCGCCAAATCTGGTTTCCGTGGGAATGTTGGTGGTGGTTGTTGCCCTCGCGGTGCCACGCTCGACTATTTCTCAAGCGACCACTTGATTGCGTTGAGCAGCAATGCGGGAAGCACGTCACCGGCGAAGTCGTCACGATGGCCGAGCGAGGTGTAGAACGATTTGCCGCCGTCGGCTCGAGTGAAGGTCCATGCAATCGGCTCACTCCCCTGCCCTTCCACTTTACCGTCCATCAGCACGGCGGCGCCCTCGGCAAGCGGAGCGACCTTGTAGAGCGAGCCGCCGGCGACGAAGGGTTGCCTGCGGATGCCATCCAGAAGGAGTTTAGGAATCGCGTCGTCGCTGCGAAAAGTGACCTTTGCTTTGAGGTCATTTCCATAGTGGTTGGTGTAACTGCCGCCAAACACGTCGGCGTCCCAGTGGAGCCATTGGTCATGCCCGGCGGGCGATTCTTCGTTGCGTAGTAAGAACGCGTGATTGGCGGTGCGGATACCAATCACCGGTTTGCCATTGGCGACATAATCGCGGATCAAATCCAATTGAGATTTTGGCAGTGCCCTGCGGCGGACACTGATTAGCAGCACGTCGGCGTCCTTGACCGCTTCGATTCCCGCCAGCGTATTTTTGTCGTCGGGCTTGGCATACACCAACGTGGTGCGAAAGTCATGCTGCAGATGTGCTTCGGCAAACTTTGGCAGCGTTTGGTCGGTCTCGTATTCTCGCTCGGCGATCAGTATCACGACATGTGGTTGTACGGCCAACACCGGAGTGACGATACAGAAAGGAAGCAGTAACCCAAGCAGCGTGCGAAGACTCATCGGGGGAAATCCTAGTTCTAGGGGCGGGAAAGATTTTCTAACATAACGGCTGGGGATGGGCCCGGAAACAACGGCTATCCGCGGCTGCTGATTAGGATAATTGGGCAATCGGTTCGATGGGCCAGTTCGCAAATGAAATCGCCGAACAGTTTTTCTCGTCGGCCGACTCGCTGCACACCGAGGATCAAGACGTCGGCTTCGCTGGCTTGTTCGGCAATCGTTTCGAGTGGCTTGTTGCTGGTCACCACTTTGGCGCTGGATTGCGAGCAAAGGTCGTGCGCCAAGTGACGCAGGTCCCGATTGGCGCGTCGAATGGAATCGTCGGCGGTGTCGTTGGGCATCACCCTTAGAAAGGTGATGTCACGCGGTGCGGACCGTTTCATGCTTCCCAATAGCATCGCCAGCAAATGTTCGTGGCCTCCGCGACCCGCAATCGGCACCAGCACTCGGCGAGCATCTTTGAAGTGCCAGTTTTCGCGTGATCTTAAAATGACCACGTTTGCATCGAGTTGCCCCAGCAGTGATTCGAGCTGAGCGGCTTGGCCGTCTTCGCTGATCTTGCTCAGCCCCAGCAGCACTGAATCGCAGCGATGTAGTCTCGCCACTCGATCGATTTCCGCCATCGGTTCGGCGGCGATCGTGGTCAGTGCTTCGACGCGAATCCCCGATTCGTTCGAGGCTCGCAGTAATTCGTGCATCACTTCTTGCGATCGTTCAATGGGCGAGTGGTCGGTGCTCGCGTCCCAATTGGCGGGCGGCACAACAATGGTTTGCGTCAACACGCGGCCGATCTCGGCGGGCACCAGCGCGTCGGCTAGCGAGATCATGGCTTCGGCGTTGTTGGGGTTGGCGATCGGGACAAGCACCAGCGGCGTGCGGCCGCGAAGCGTGGCGAGTTCAGGATCAATCGCGATGCTGGAAACATCCATCACGCGGGCACGCGGTGCGAATAGGCTTAGAAACAGGATCCCGCCAATCGCGAGCCAGCTGACCGTGATCAGCCCCGCTGCGGGGACCACGATTCCCTGAAACACCGCTAGCCCCATGCAAGCGAAACCGCCGACGACCGGGATCATGGGAAACCAGAGCGTGCGAAACGGTGGCGGATGGCGTCGACTTCGCCGCCGGATCAGGAACGTCAATAAATGCGAAATGGCAAACGTGACCAGAAAGATCAAGCTCGATGCAGCGCCGGCGGCTCCCACGTCCGGAAGCACCAAGGCGATCACCGAGACCAGCGCTGCCGTGACGACAATGGCCATGACCGGGGTGCCACGATGCGCACTGATGACGCTCATGATCGGAGGTAACGCGCGATCCGATGCCATCGCTTGAGCAATTCGTGAAGCTGCGAATAGATTCGCTTGGAGCGCCGAAAACATCGACAGCACCGCTGCCACAATCACGAACCAGTAGCCTGTCGGACCGAGGTAAGATTCTGCGGCGGTCGCGACGATGCCTTCGGGGTTCTCGCGGGCAAGTTCGCTAATCGTTTGGCCTGGGGGCGTTCCGGCGGTGGTGATCACAAACAGCAGGGGCAAATAAATCGCTAGCGCAATCAGCAGCGACAATACCATTGCTCGCGGGATCGTTTTCGCCGGTTGGCGGACCTCTCCGCCCACCGCGGCAATCAAATCAAATCCTTGCAATGCGATGAAGGTGTAGCCCATCGCTTGGACCAATCCTCCAAAGCCAGCGGTAAAAAACGGAGTCAGCGACGTCGTCGTTTGGATCGTGCCCTGACGCGCGACGACCACGAGTCCCGATAGAATCAATAACGCGAACACCGCCACCTTGGCAACATTAACCCAATGCCCGCCGCCAGAGGATTTCCGCGTCAAACTGAACGCCAATAACGCGGTGGTCGCAATCGCCGCCGCGGTTTTGAACCACCCGGTGTGCAGCCAATCCGCAGCACCATCGCCGCGATACGCTTGCCAAAGATCGCTGGCCATGATGATGGCAAAGTGGGCGAAGCCGATTGCATACAGCACCGAGGCGACGATCGATGCAAACCACACGACCCAGCCGACGGCAAAGGCGGCTTCGACCGACAACGCCTTTTTGGCAAACGTATAGGTGCCGCCAGACTCGGGGAATTTTGAGGCCATTTCCGCAAGGCTCAGTGCGGTCAGCAGTGCGATCACGCCGTTCAGAGCGAACGCCAACATCGCCGCGGGACCGGTGGTTGCAAACGCCGTCCCGGCGAGTGCCAAGATGCCTCCGCCCACGATCGCGCCCACCCCGATTCCGGTGGCGCCGACGATCCCGATGTGGCGTGAATGCGAAGTCATCAAGTCCCCATGGTTTGCAGTCGTAGGCAAGCCGCTTGCAAACCCACGCGTGATGCGATGGCACCACGCGTCGTGAAAAGACCTGTTGTTTTCAGCAACAAGGCCAGGCTTTGGCCACTAGGTTTACGACAACCAGCTTGGCAGTTCGCCTGCTTTGGGCAGGTCGATAATCTTGACTTGCGTGACCGCGTCGATGCCTTCGACTTCGGCCAATGCATCCGCAGGAACGTCGCCGTCGATATTCAACACGCCAATCGCGGAACCGCCGGGGGCATCGCCTTCGCGGCCCACAGCCATCTGCGCGATATTGATTCCATGAGTGCCAAATACGGTTCCCACGCGACCGATGATTCCGGGTACGTCTTTGTGCGCGAAAATCAGCAGTTTGCCATCGAGGAACGATTCCAAACGGTATTCATCCAACATGATCAAACGTGGCATGTTTTGACCAAGCACGGCACCGCCGACAATGATGCTGCGGCCGCCGCCGGAAACTTTCACGGTGATGCTCGATGCGAATGCACCTTTATCGCGATGCTTTTCTTCGGACAGTTCGATGCCGCGCTCGCGAAGCAACATTTCCGAGTTGACGATGTTGGCGTCATCGACAATCCGCTCGAGCAGGCCAGCGCAAAATGCGTTGTTGACCACGCGAGTGTCCTTGCTGGCAATTTCGCCGCGATAGGTAATCGAAACGTGATCGATTCCACCGCCGTGCCATTGGCACGCTAGCAGACCAAGCCGATGAGCGACATTCAAGAAACCACGCAGTTCTTCGAGCGTCTTCGGATCAAGCGATGCGACATTGACGCTGTGTCGGATTTCGCCGGTTTGTAAGTAGTTGATCAGCAAGTGGATGCCTTCGACCGCGACTTGAGTTTGAGCCTCTTCGGTGCTCGCTCCGAGGTGCGGTGTGCAGACAACGTTGGGCATGCCGAACAGCGGGCTGTCGGTGCACGGTTCGTTCTCGAACACGTCCAGTGCCACGCCGCCTAGGCGGCCGCTCTTGAGACCTTCGACCAAGGCGTCGATGTCGTAGATGCCGCCACGAGCCGCATTGATCACTCGCAAACCGGGTTTGACTTTGTCCAGCTGAGCGTGGCTGATCAAACCCTTGGTTTCGGGGGTTAGTGGAGTGTGCACGGTTAGGTAGTCAATTTGCGGCAGCATCTCGTCGACCGTAGCAACGCGTTTGACGCCGATCGCCGAAGCTTGTTCGTCGGTCAAGAACGGATCAAACGCGACGACTTTCATGTCGAACGCGATGGCTCGCGAGGCGACTTCGCGTCCGATGCGTCCCATGCCGACGATGCCCAGCGTTTTACCGGCAACCTGGGTGCCCATGTACTTTTTGCGGTCCCAGCGTCCTTCGACGAGACCCTGGTTGGCCGCAGGAATGTTGCGGCTCAGTGCCAACAGTAATGCAAACGCGTGCTCTGCGGTGCTGACGGTGTTGCCGGCCGGAGTGTTCATCACGACGATGCCGCGGCGCGTCGCTGCGGCCTTGTCGATGTTGTCCGTTCCCACACCTGCTCGCACTAACGCACGCATCCGGGTGTTGCCTTCGAGCGATTCCGGAGTGATTTTGACTCCGCTGCGAAGAATAGCTCCGTCGAACTCATTCAATGCGGTTCGTAAGTCTTCACCCGAAAGCCCGGTACGGACTTCATATTCGACGTTCGGGGAAGCGTCGAGGATATCGAGGCCTTCTTGTGCAATGTTGTCGAGGACGAGAATGCGATGCATGGCAGGAGTTGTTGGGAGAAAGGGAGCGAAAAAGTGGGGAACGTTGGGAGCGGTTCGGGTTGCGAGACTAGCCGTTCTTTTTAGCAAAGTCGGTCATGAATTTGGCCAAGGTTTCGGCGCCTTCGATCGGCATCGCGTTGTAAACACTCGCTCGAATACCACCGACGCTGCGGTGACCTTTCAAGCTGGCCAAGTCATGGGTTTGGGCTTCGCTGACGAACTTTTTCAGTAGTTCATCGCTGGGCAAGTTGAACGTGACGTTCATCTTCGAGCGACAGCAATCGACTGCGTGACCTTGGTAGAATTCGCTGTGCGAATCGATCACATCGTAGAGCATTTGCGATTTTTGCTCGTTCAATTTTGCCATCGCATCGAGGCCACCGATGTCGTTGGTCAACCAGCGAGCGACTTTGCCCAGTGCGTAAATGGCAAACGTCGGCGGGGTGTTCCATTCGGAATCGGCTTCGGCGTGGTTCTTGTAGTTCAAGTAACCCGGCAGCTCGGTTTTTGCACTGTCGACCAAAT
>NZ_JBFHFD010000494.1:0-6434 GCF_041583735.1 Novipirellula sp. | reverse complement strand
GCCTTGGCAAACTCGTCCAAGCGGGCACTGTAAAACACTTCACCATTGTGAATCACTTCTAAGTAGTCGACGGGGTCGCGGACCGATAACTGAATCTCTGGCTGAAGCGTTAGCACCTGTCCGCCATTGGCAGTGAACACGTGACCGGGAATCTGGCCGCTGAGCGTCGGCAACAACATCGGACCGTTCGTCGCGACACTATTGCCCCTGAACGCGCGGTGCCACCACTCGGTTTCACTAAGCACTCGCACTGCGGCATTGGCGTCGGCATCCAATTGGCGGTAGGTTTCCAGCGGCGCTGCGACGTAAAGCCGGTTGTAGCCAACTGGCGTGGTGGGTGCGTCCGATCCGCTGCCGGCCAGCGGTGGAATCCGGAATCCCGCTTCGAGCAGGTTGCTGTAAATCCGCTCCGCCCATCGCCCAAGCTCCGTCGGATGCTCGGTCCGTGGCCCATCGGGCTCTCGCCCGTCCGCCGGATTGATGATCTTGCGGTCCAGTCGCAGCCAGTCTCCCAAAATAAAGAATCCATCCACTCGCTGGCTCGCTAACCAGACCGGTAGCGGCCAAGCAAATGGGTTTTCAATCGCCACTCGAAAATCCGTGCCCCCACCGTTATTGGCATCTTTGTGCTCGATGTCAGTGGGATCGTTTTTCGGAATCGCCGCCAACCGGGCGACAACGGGCAGTTTGCTGCTAGGCCTTCCGGCTGTTTTCTCTGGTACATTCGCCTCAGTGAGCTCAGCCGTTTTCTCTAACTCTACTGGCTCCTCTAACTCGACTGGGAAGCCGTAAAACAGCAGTCCTCGGTCGTGGACAGCGTCTTCGCGAATCCAGGAGGGATCATTGGCGGGAGGATCATCTCGATCACGGCCGGCGATTGGCTTGGCATCTTCGCGGCCGAGCACAGCGGCGACGTGCAGATCTTCCGATGCCATCCGCAGCGGCAGACTGTTCGGCGACGCGAGAACACAGCAATCGCCGCTCGTCCAGCCTTTGTCGAGCATGTCGATCATTCGCGGCAAACGCACCCCATGCTCATCTAGGCTTTCTGGATCGAGTGCAAAATTGCCACGAATGACGCGGTACTCTGGGCCTCGGGTCAGCCGAAATGTGTAGGGACCATCTGGAAAAGAGACATCGAGGGTGCGATCGATCACGACACCAATTCCGGCGGGAACGGTACGCCGAATCGACATCCGCCGGCCGCTTTCGTCGCCGCGAAAGATCTCTAGTCGTGCACTGGCAGGCTCGCCCGTCGTTTCATCATCGACGCGAATCGTCAATTTGCCGCCTGCCGCGACCGCAACCGTTGGGATGGCGGTGAACAAGACAACGCTGGCGAGCGTGAAAAGACAAAGAGACAAGCGAAGATAGGAAAGAGGCATGGTGAGGAGTGAAGAATCGAGGGGGAGAAGAATAGAAGGGGAGACACCGAGAGGGGGAGACATGGAGATAACTAGTTTAGTTGGGTATGAGCCAATACAGGGAGAGCGATTCTGCTGCGAGAAGTGATGGGAGTGACTGGAGCGTCCATTTCTAACACTGCGATCCCCACCCAGAGGGGAGGTTGAACACGCAAACGGCTTGGAAAGCCGAGCGACAATTTGTCGAAGATTCAAAGGCAAACCCAGCGTGATGACAGGTTGAAAACCTATCCCACAATTGACGACTTCCGCTACGAATCCCTTGCTGGCGTCCAGCATGTCACCTCGCCCGGCGAAGCGGGGAGAAGTCGGACGGGCCCTCAAGGCCTCGTTCGGGTGAGGGCTGACCGCGCTATCTTGATGCGAGATGGGGGTTGCGATTCGACTTGCTCGGACGCCCTCACCCGAGCAATCGCCATACGCTCTGCTCGACCTCTCCCAACTGCGTTGAGAGAGGTGACTTTCTCGCTGGCACGGTCGATTTCTAACACTCCGAGCCCCACCCAGAGACGGCTGCCGCCGGCCCTGACCTCCCCGGGGGGGAGGTAAAAGTGGTTTTGCGCTCGCATTGGGAGTCGCATGTGGTGGTTGCCGAAGATCCTCGGTACAGCCCGCCGCGATGACAGGTTGAAAACCTATCCCACATTTGCTTCGGGAGCAGTGGAACTTCGAATTCAAATCGGTTCGCGGTTTGCTCCTGCTAGTCGAAAACGCAGCAATCTGCCAAGTTGGCACGTAGCTGAATTCTTTGAACCTTTACACCGTACCGAAATTTGAAGTTGTGGCAGAAGATCTTTACCAAATTTTAGGGGTCGCTCGCGACGCCTCGAAGGACGATATCAAGAAAGCTCACCGCAAGCTGGCGCTGAAATATCATCCCGACAAGAATCCTGATAACAAAGCGGCACGCGAGAAATTCAAGCGTGTTCAGGAAGCTTACGATGTGCTCAGCGACGAAGAAAAACGTGCTGCCTATGACCGTTACGGTGCCGATTTTGAGAAAATCCGCGGTGGGGGATTTAATCCGCACGCCGCTGCTGGCGCTGGATTTGACGGTTTGGACCTGGAACAGATTTTTGGCGGCCGCGGTGGCGGCGGCGACGTGAAGTTCGAAGGCGGCTTCTCGGATTTCTTCGAACAGATGATGGGAGGCGGTGCGGGAGGCCGCGGCGGGGCAGGCCGAGGTGCGGGGCGTGGTCGCCGAGCGGCGCCACCACAACGCGGCCAGAACGTGCGGCACGAATTGGAACTGCCTCTGCAAACCGCGGTGCTCGGGGGCACGACCGAGTTCTATCTGAACCGCGCGGGCAAAAACGAAAAATTATCGGTCACGATTCCGCCGGGGGTAGAAACCGGCTCGAAAATTCGCTTGCGTGAACAAGGCCAACCGTCGCCCAACGGAGGCCCCACCGGCGATTTGATCTTGATGATCAAGGTTTCAGACCATCCGCATTTTCGCCGGTTCGGCAAGAACTTGGAACTCAAGATTCCCGTTTCGCTTCCCGAAGCGGCGTTGGGCGCGAAGATCGACGTGCCGACGCCAAGCGGTACGGTGGCGATGTCAATTCCTGCGGGATCGAGCAGCGGACGCCGCCTGCGACTGAAGGGACAGGGGATCCGCAGCCGCGACGGTTCGGCCGGCGACTTGATCGTCGAATTGCAAATTCGGTTACCGGAAACAATCGACGACGAATCGAAAGAACTGATTGAAAAGTTCGCCGAACGAAATCCAATGAACCTGAGACACGATTTGTCGTTCTAGCGTAACGTGCCCGGTGTCTTTGAAGTCCGGTGCCTTTGAAGTGCATCCGGTTCTGAATGATTCGTTATCCCATCACAACCCGAAGCGTCAGCGAGGGAATATCGATCATGATTCGGTCCCTCACTAACGCTTCGGGTTGTGATTTTACCAAGTTCGTTGGCTTAACGCCTCACAAACTTGACTGTCTACGTGCGTCCTTCATGGCAAATCTCTGTGCGTTATCTGTTTCCTAAATCGCGTCGCATTGTTCACAGTTCGCAATTCACCGTGATCCTGCGACGCGGGGTGTGCGTGGCCGACGGCGTGTTAGTGTTGTTTGCGGTCAAGAGCGAACCGGGATCCGCGAGTCGATTGGGAGTCACGATTCCTAAACGCACAGGGAATGCGGTCGTAAGAAACCGCTGGAAGCGTTTGATTCGCGAGTCGTTTCGGACACAACAGGACCGTGTCCCCGGCGGCATGAACTTGGTCGTCCGCCCGAAAAAGGATGCCCCTGCGGACTGGGCAAAGATCCAAAAATCAATTCCCTATCTGACTCGTAAGGCGGCACGGCGATTGGAAAGTGAGAAGTGAGAGAGGGGGGGGGAAGACAGGGAGACAGGGAGATTGAAAAAGTTAAATTGTCAATTGAAAAAGGGATTGCGGGATTGAGCCTAGCTGGGGTGCCAAGCTTGCTCGTGGACGGAGGGTAAAATCGTCGATACCGGAACATCGTACCGCCCCACAGCACTCCTTGTCTCCTTGTCTCCCTGTCTCCCTGTCTCCCTGTCTCCCTGTCTCCCTGTCTCCCCCTGGTCCCACCACCAACGTTGGACTCGATGGGGGCGATCCGCTGCGGAGGCGGTGGCGGTGTCGAGGGCTGCATACTTGTTAATTTCTTGCGGCAGTGTCTGCTTTGCATCCACTGACACACCACCACTGGCGATTACGATGTGATGTTTTTGCTTTCCGTGCCGGACGGTGTGCAGTGTCGCGATCGACTCAACTTGACGCGGAGCGGTCAACATCCACGGGCGATCACTGTTGAACGGAGTCAAGCTTTGGATGAGTGCGTCATGGACACTCGATTCGGTATAACGCTCGGCTAATTCAGCAATCGAAGCAGCTTGATAAATCGACTCGAGCGCCCCGTAAATCGGATACTGCTGGCGAATCCGATTCCAATCTTGATTAAACCCCGCGACAAACATTTCCGTGCGTGGATCGTTGGTCAGATGACCTCGCTCGCCACTGGCGATCGCTCGCTCGTTCTGTCCACTCAGCCGAATCGGGTTCCCCGCGAGTTCAAAGACGCGGCGATCGTTGTCCGAGCGAACGCTTCGCGGTACGGCGGTGAACCACAACCGCAACAGCAGATCTTGCGGTGGCCCCTGGGCGATCAAAGCATCCACCGCATCGAGATAATTGTCGGTTCCTTCGGGCAACGACTGTTTTCCCAGAGCGAGTTGTTTCATGTGCCGATCGGCCTCGACCATCACATAACCGATCACGGTATCGGGGGCCGTCCCAAACACTTCGACCCGTTGCATCCCTAAAGCAGCGCGGACCGCTTCGGCGGCGGTGCCGATCGGAATCGATTTGTTTTGAATTGCGACCGCCGTCTGGGCTGCGTTTTGCAAACCTTCACGCGTCGGATCGATCGTACAGCCAAACGCTTGACGATGTTGTGCTGCCGCGAGACAGGTCAACAGAAAGTCGAGTCGCAAGGTGTTGCGGGCGGTGACGCGGTCACGATACCAGCCTTGAAATGTTTCGATTCCACCGACTTCGCCTGAGAGGATGATATCGTCGTCAGTGAACTGCACGAATCGAACTTCGGATAAACCCGCAAGAAATTGGATCGAGTCGGGTACGTTCTGGCCCGAGATTTGGTAGTGCGAAAGCGCGTCTCGCAGACGACGTAGCGAGATGCTGCGAAGCGGCGAAGGAGTGCGCCATGCGAAAGGTGAAAACAAGGCGTCGGGATCACCGGCGGCCGCGGCTTCGCCGAGTTGGGCGGTTAGATTATCCATTGCGTCGGTACGCGTGGTCGTCTGGCACTCACGCAGCGTTCCTTGCGGGTCGACAAAGACGCCTTGGGGGTAAGGTGCCATCGTACTGGGGCCGCCGAGCGATTCCCACGTGTCGGGAACGACGGTGGTTTCGATTAACGTCATCAGCGAACCAAAATCGGCAAACGAGCTGCCGCCGGCTGCGCCGTTGTTGTTGGCAATGACTTGGTTCCGCGCGTCGGCGGAGTCGATTCCGCGAAGCGTGGAATTAGCTGCGACGGAATCGCCAACGGCGGATTGCGCGTTCGAGATCTGTGCCAGGAATTGATCTCGTTGGGGCAGTGATCCTGCGGCGGCAGCCTGCTGGCGAGCGGCGGCAAATTCACCTGATTGAAGTCGACTGAGCGGTTGTTGTGCAGGACTGTCGGGAATCGAGATGGAAGCGCCCCAAATCAAACCGAGCAGAAGCCAAAGACGATAAGAGCGTTTTGCCATGACAGGATCGGGGGGCTGAGTCGGATGAGAAGAGACGCGAGACCGGTTCGCTTGATTCTACAGCAAATGAAGGGCCCGAGCAGTTTCGCACGCGGGAGTGAGTTGCAAGGTAAAGGCGTTTTCCGCGGTGCACGACAAATGGGATCCGCATTTCCGGAAGTGGAGGCGATGCTAGGTGTGGCGTTTTGATCGAGGCAGATTGCAACGATTGTGGTGGGCCGGATCATGTTGCGTTCGGCAGGGCTCCCGGAGGGAGGGTGAACTCGATTTCACCTCCCCGCTGGGGAGGTCAGAGTCGGCGGCAGCCGGCTCTGGGTGGGGTTCGGGGTGTTAGAAATGGACGGTGCAAGCATGGTTTCACCAGCCCTCCCCGACCGCTATCGCGGCCGCCCCTCCCTGAAGGGAGGGTGAATATTAGCCCTCGTCGAAATCGCTCCATTTGCCATCGATCAGTCGCTGCTGCGGTTTGAACCTGGACTTGTAATTCAAATGCTGGTTCTCGGCGACGTACATCCCCAAGTAAACATAGCGGCGTGCGGTCGCTCGCGCCCACTCGATCTGCTTTAACACCGCGTACGTCCCAAGACTGTATCGACTGTACTCGGGCCGAAAGTGGGTGTAGACGGCTGACGTACTTTCGCGGCCCAAGTCGACAATCGAAACCGCAATCAACTCGCTGTCCTTCCAAATCGACAACTCCCGAGTCTGGCAACACGAGTCGGCTAGAAACGATCGATAGGCGTCTTCGTCGACGGGCTCGTC
>NZ_JBFHFD010000493.1:0-6455 GCF_041583735.1 Novipirellula sp. | reverse complement strand
CTACCGAGCCGGCCCGATGAATCGCTGGCGACGCTGATTGCCGATGACTCACGATTCCGCAGCCCCGCCACCGCCGCCGATGCTTATGGCGAAGGTTGGGCGCTGACCTATTTTTTACTTAAGACCCAGCGAGAAGAATTCGTCAAATACCTGCGGCAGCTCAGCCAAGTCAAACCGCTAGTGGAATTGAGCAAACGCGAACGCATCGCGATGTTCGAAACGGCGTTCGATACCACACTCGAAAAGCTTGACAAGCAATTCCTGACCTACATGCGGCGCGTCCGCTAAAGAGTTTGCGGCAATCGCTGGCGGCGGATTTCCGCACGGGTTAACGAGTCTCGGGTTAAAAGAGACTTGGGACAAACATCCGCTCGGGCATTGGAATGCGTTGGTAATCGTCGCTCCGTTCGCGTGGTGGCAACTCAATACTTTTGCTCTGAACCTCGGTATAGGGAACTTGGCTCAAAAAGTGACCGATACAATTCAATCTCGCTCGCTTTTTGTCCACCGCATCAACGATCCACCAAGGCGCCTCGGCGGTATGCGTTCGCTCGAGCATGATCTCTTTTGCGATCGTGTACTGTTCCCAACGTTTTCGCGATTCCAAATCCATCGGACTCAATTTCCACTGTTTTAATGAGTCATTGATGCGGCATTGAAAGCGAAATTGCTGTTCTTCGTCGGTGATCGAAAGCCAGTATTTGATCAGAATGATCCCCGAATCGACCAGCATTCGTTCGAATTCCGGCGCGGTGCGAAGGAATTGTTCGTATTCTCGATCGGTACAAAACCCCATCACTCGCTCGACGCCGGCGCGGTTGTACCAACTGCGATCGAACAACGCGATCTCGCCCGCGCCGGGTAGATGATTGACGTAGCGTTGAAAGTACCACTGGGTCTTTTCACGCTCGCTTGGTGCGGGCAACGCGACGACACGGCATACGCGTGGATTTAATCGCTGGGTGATTCGCTTGATCACGCCCCCTTTGCCTGCTGCGTCACGTCCTTCGAACAGCACGGCGACACGCGTACCGGTGGCAACCACCCAATCTTGCAATTTGACCAATTCGTGTTGCAGTTTCAGCAGTTCGACAAAGTATTGGCGACGAAAACGCGTCTCACGATCGGCCAAATTCGGACGTGCGTTTTCGGTCGACGCATCCTCGAGCTCTAATTCGAGTTCTTCGTCGATCGAATCCAATATTTCTTCGCGAATACGTGAATACAGTTCCTCGCTCATCACGCTAACTGAACTCACCGCTGATGTATTGTTTTGTCGCATCTTCTTGTGGCGAATCAAACAGTTCATTGGTATCGCCAAACTCGACCAAATAACCGGTTCGCCCGCCGCCGCTGGTATCGACGTACATAAACGCGGTTTGATCAGCAACACGCTTGGCTTGTTGCAAATTGTGAGTCACGATCGCAATCGTGTAATTCTCTTTCAATTCCTGCATCAAATCTTCGATGCGGCGAGTGGCGATCGGATCCAATGCCGAACACGGCTCGTCCATCAATAACACTTCGGGCTCGGTCGCGATCGCGCGGGCAATACACAGCCGTTGCTGTTGTCCTCCCGAGAGCGAAAGACCACTATTTTTCAGTTTGTCCTTGACCTCGTCCCACAACGCAGCGCCGCGCAGTGCTTTTTCAACCTTCTCGGCGATATCGCCGCGATAGCGATTCAAACGCAAACCGAAGGCGACGTTGTTGTAGATGCTCATTGCAAATGGATTGGGTTGCTGGAACACCATTCCGATGTAACGCCGTACCGCCACGGGATCGACTTTGGCGTGGTAGATGTCTTTGCCACGAAAGTGCACATGGCCTTCGAATCGAAATCCACGAACCAAATCATTCATTCGGTTCAAGCAACGCAGTGCACTACTTTTCCCACATCCCGATGGGCCAATAAACGCAGTGATCGAACCGCGATGGATCGGAATGCGACTGTCACGAACCGCACGGAAGTTTCCGTAATACAGGTTTTCGATATTACAATCCAACAACAATGAACCATTGTTGTTGGCAAGGACATCGTTTTCAACTTTAGCTGAAGCAATCACGTGGGTTTTCCTAAGAGGCTTTGGAGCGACTCGAAATGATTTGACCGAAAATGTTGATCGTCAAAACCATCAACACCAAGATCAAGGAAGCGGCCCATGCCATTTCGATTTGGTTCTCGAAGGGCATGCCGGAAAAGTTGTAAATAAACACAGCAAGCGAAGCGGTCGGCTCCATGACCTGAGAACTTCCGTCCTCAAAAATCCAGTAGTTACTAAACAGTGCGGTAAACAGCAACGGAGCCGTTTCACCCGCGGCACGCGCGACGGCCAACATCACGCCGGTCAAGATCCCAGGCAGCGCGGTTGGCAGGACAATTTTCCAAGCGACCTGAGTCGGGGTACACCCCATCCCAATCGCAGCTTCTTTCATCTTGACCGGTACCATTCGCATCGCTTCTTCGGCCGTCAAAATCACGGTCGGCAACATCAACAGCGCCAACGCCACCCCGCCTGCCGGTGCGGAATACCCGCCGGTCGCAATCACAATCGCGGCATAAGCGAACACGCCCGCTAAAATCGATGGCAATCCGGTCAATGTCTTTGCACAAAAGCGGGCGATTGACGCCGTCTTGCTCTGCGGACCAAATTCGGCCAAGAAGACCGCGGTCAAGATACCAAAAGGAATCGCGATCGCGGCGGCAATCGACACGATCACGATCGTTCCGACAATCGCGTTGCCAAAACCGCCTCCCTCTTCGAATGCCGTCGGGGGCAACTCGGTAAACAAAGCCAGCGAGATTTTTTTTCCGCCTCGCCATATCAGCATGATCAAAACGCTGAATAGTGGCACACATGCGATGATGGTGGCGATTCCGGTTCCAATACTCAACACGATGCTGAACAAGGTTCGCGGATGACGCAGTGAACGCTCTAAGCGAGGAAAGTCGACGTCGTTGAATTCGGTGGTGATTTCAGCCGTGTTCATTTTGCACCTCCACGCATGCGGGCTGAAGCGTGCTTTAACACAAACGCACCGCAGATGTTCACCAGCAATGTGATCGCCAAAAGGATCAGAGCGGCGTACATCAACACAGGCTCTTCGCGCTCCCCGGCTTCAGGGAAAAGATTCGCCAACAGCGCCGCTAGCGTATTGCCGGGCGAGAAGAGTGAAATACTCATTTGGTTTGAATTTCCCACCAGCATCGCCAATGCCATCGTCTCGCCCAACGCGCGGCCAAAGCCGAGCACCAGTGCGCCGAAGATGCCGGTCGACGCCGTTGGCACGATCACCCCGATGATCGCTTCCCAACGGGTGGCCCCCAACCCGAAGGCCGCTTCTTTTAATTTTTTCGGCACGTTGCTCAGCGCGTCGCGAGAGATCGCCGAGACGGTCGGCAATATCATGATCGACAACACCAGTGCCGCAGGCAACATCCCAGGCCCCGATAGCGAGGTTTTGAAAAACGGGATCCAGCCCAAATTTTCATGCAACCATGTCGCGAACGGACGCAACATTGGGATCACGACAAAGATTCCCCACAATCCGTAGACCACGCTGGGGATCGCCGCCAACAATTCCACAACGTTCTTGAAAGCCCACTCAACTTTGTGAGGCAAGAAGTCTTGGGTTAAGAAGATCGCGATCGAAACGCCGAAGAACCCACCGATCAGCAAGGCCAACAACGAACTGTACAGCGTTCCCCAAATCTCGGGCAAAACGCCAAACTCTTCGTTTTGCACATCCCATGTGGACGAGGTCAGAAAACGAAGCCCATGCTGGCTGATCGCTGGCATCGCTTTGGTGGCAACTTCGTACACCACCAAAAACACAACCAACACGGTCAGCCAAGCGAAACCTCGAGTCAATCCGCGAAACGCACGATCCTTCGCAATCTCCATCGATGACGGAGGCGAAGAGATTGACGCCGATTCCGCGAGATCGGAAAGCGTGGCATTAGCCATGGAGTCGCCTAGAAAAAGAGCTGCAAAACGAGGATCGATAGACTTGGCAATCAATCGCCGTGACGGATGAAGCATCTATCACGGCACCTCATGTCGTTAAACTACTTGATGGTCTCGAGCTTTTCGGTCACGGTCGTGACCACGTTTTCCGGGAGCGGGATGTAGCCCATTTCCGCACTCGACTTTTGCCCCTGGTGCAAGCACCATTTGACCAGACTCTTCAGGGCATTGGCTTTGGCCGAATCTTCGTACTTCTCGTAGCACAGCAACCATGTGTAACTGACGATCGGATAGGCTTTTTCGCCAGAGGGATCGGGCAACCAAGCACGCAGGTCTTTTGGCATCTCAACGCCTGCCAAAGCTGCGGTTGCATTTTCCAGCGTAGGCTCGATGAATTTGCCTGAAGCGTTTTCGAGTGTTGCCATTGGCAACTTGGCTTGCTCGGCAAAACCAAACTCGACGTAGCCGACCGCACCAGGGGTTTGCATGACCGTTGCCGTCACGCCATCGTTCTTGGGTGCGGCGATGAACTTGTCGCTCTCGGGCCAGTTGACCGTTTTTCCAACCCCCGGGCCGTCGGCAAACTTTTTGCTGACGGCGCTGAGGTGATTGGTGAACACGAACGTGGTTCCGCTGCTGTCGGCACGACGGACCACGGTGACGGGCAATTCAGGAAGATCCACCCCTTCGTTGGTCGCGGCAATCGCAGCATCATTCCACTTCGAGATTTCGCCCAAGAAAATCTTGGTGTAGGCGTCGCGTGAAAGAGACAATGGCTTCTTCAGCTCGGGAAGGTTGTAGGCCAACACAATGCTACCTGCGGTCATCGGCAACAAGACAACGCCGTCGTCGACTTGAGCGATCTCGCTGTCGTTCATCGCAGCGTCACTGGCTGCGAAATCCACCGTGTGACCAATAAAATCCTTGATCCCGCCGCCGCTTCCCTTGGCTTGGTAGTCCACCTTCACGCCCTCGGTCGCCGAGCTGTATTCTTTGAACCAGCGGCCATACAGTGGAGCAGGAAAACTCGCTCCGGAGCCTTGCAACTTGATGTTTTGGGCTAGCGAATCGGAGTCGCCCCCGGGAGTGGAACTGGAAGAGCTTGAAGCGTTGCAACCGACCAAAATGACGAGGGCGGTAAGACAACAGAAGCGATACGCACTTTTGTTCACAGTGGGACTCGTACTGGATCCGGGGGAGGCGATCTGAAACTTTTGAGCCCAGTTTTAGTCCCCTCTTTCGCTCGCCGGAACCTTCGCTCACCAACAATTAACACGCTCTTAACAAAACTCGTCGCTCTGGCCATAGGGTGGTAAGACCCCACGATTCAGTGCCGTTATGCGACTTTGCACCACCTTAGCGATCGCCCACATTCGAGAAATATGAAGACGCAGAGAGGCTAACGGAGTGCTAAAGGACGGCCTGAAGTTCTGTTTTCCGAACACGCTTTCTGAACGGCGGTGTTTTCTGCCAGCGCTGCACTGACTTCGCAGACAGCTGTTTTAGTTAGCCGTTTTGGCCAACGCGGTGAAGCATTTACAGGCGTCAAATTACGGCATGTGCGTTTTTGCAGCGACGCTCGCCAGAGCGTGGATGGTTGCCACGCGCTGGAGTTACAGGTTCATTAGAATGTCAAGCATTTCGGTCGCGGTCGAGATCACTCGCGACGACGCTTGAAACGCGCGCTGGTATGCAATCAGCTTGATCGATTCTTCGTCGATGTTCACGCCGGTGATGGCAAGATGTTGCCCCTGAAGCGTGGCATAAAAGTCTCGCAAGCCATCCGCTTCACTTCCTTGCAGACTAATTTTCTGAGCCATGGTGGCAATTGTCGATTCGTAGATACCTCGAATCGATCGCCCTTCGAGCTCATCCACAGGGCGGTCTACCAAATCGAGCAT
The DNA here is from genome assembly GCF_041583735.1 of Novipirellula sp. Classification (NCBI taxonomy): domain Bacteria; kingdom Pseudomonadati; phylum Planctomycetota; class Planctomycetia; order Pirellulales; family Pirellulaceae; genus Novipirellula; species Novipirellula sp. Next base: position 586 of record NZ_JBFHFD010000493.1, on the reverse strand, counting down.
GCGAGATAAGACGTCGGTGTCTTCGCCAATTCCGCCTGCGCTGATCGCTAAAAAATCACTATCCTTTTTCAACGCATCGTTGACATTGATGTCAACGGCACTGCGACCGACAAAGAATGTATTGATACCCGCCGCCGCTAAAAACCCGCTGGTATCCTCACCAAAGGTAAACGAAGAGGTTGGCGAGTCAGAAAGGATTTCGATTTGTCCGCCACTGGTCACACTGGCCGTAATACCATCAATCGCATCGATATCGGCCACGATTGAGCTAACCGTCGAATCGGTGACTTGCCCCAGGTTCTTTACTTTGATCCGATGGGTCGAGATCACTTCACCCGACGCATCGACTAGGTTCATATCAAAGGTGCCATTGTTGGGCGTCCACGCTAACCCCGCTTGATCGAGCGGCACAAATGCGTCGGACTTGACGCTGGAAAGCAAATCTTGGAACCCTTCTCGGCCTTGCCCCTGCGAGTGCACTTCATTGACCGTGCGGATCAACGCGGACGCCATGCGATCGATCCCCGCGATGTATTCGCCAAAGACGCCGTCGCGAGCTTCCATGGTCGCGCCCAATTGGCCTCCG
>NZ_JBFHFD010000492.1:0-6461 GCF_041583735.1 Novipirellula sp. | reverse complement strand
GGCGGCTGTTTTGAGAGAGCTCTTTTTCAAACGCGACTATGTGTGCACGCAGCCGCGCGACGACGTCTGGATTCGCCTTCGCTACATTCGTGGTTTCGCCAATGTCCTGCTGTAAATCGAAAAGCACCGGCGATGCAGCACGCTTCCCCTTCGGCTTGCCTAAATGCAGTTTCCATTGGCCGGAACGTACCGCAACAAGCGTGTCCCCCTGATGGTAGAAGAACGCCTTGTGAGGAGATTTTCCGCTTTCAGCCAGTACCGGCCAAATATCCTTGCCATCGATCACTCGGTCACTTGGAACTTCAGCACCGGCCAATTTGGCGAAGGTCGGCAGTAGATCCATGGTGGTCATGATTTCATGATTATCAACACCCGCCGGTATTTTTCCTGGCCATCGAATCACGGTCGGTTCACGCATTCCGCCCTCGAACGTCGATCCTTTTTTGCCTTTCAGCGGAGTCGCCTTGCCGATCGACGGGCCGTTGTCGGATGTAAAGATCACTAGCGTGTTGTCGTCGATGCCGTTCTGTTTGAGGGCGTCAAGAATCTGTCCGACCGACCAATCGATTTCGCTGATCGCGGACGAATAAATCTGATCCCGCGTTTTGTAGTCGATCGTCTTGTTCGGTTCTTCCCGAGCGAGTTTCGCCTTCAGCGGCTCAGGAACCGATTTCATAAAGGGAGGCGAAACGTGAATCGGCCGATGGGGGATGGGGTGTGGGATGTAAACAAAGAACGGGGTGTTCTTGTTGGATTCGATGAAGCTTACCGCCCGCTGGGTGATTCGCCGCGTCAGGTAGTCGGCGTCGGGGTCGGTTTCAATCACCGTCTCGCCATCGAGCAACGGCAGTGGCGGGAAATGGTGCTTCTTCTGATTGGTATGGAACGGGTGGATGTCATGGCTGTAGGGAAGTCCGAAGAATTCGTCAAAGCCCTGCCGGGTCGGGAGGAAGGCGGGTTGGTCGCCAAGGTGCCACTTGCCGAACATCCCCGTTTTGTACCCCGCCGTCTTCAGCACTTCGGCAATGGTTATCTCTTCAGGATTCAGACCCTTGGAGTCCGCGGCAAGCAACACCCCAAAGTTAGAGCCGGTGGCCATATCGATTCGTTTGGGATAGCAACCCGTCATCAAAGCAGCACGCGAGGGTGTACAGACAGGTGCAGCCACGTAGAAGTTGGTCAGTCGTGCGCCCTCGGCCGCCATCTGGTCAATCCTCGGCGTGTCAACATGTTGCCCGCCAAAACAGCTGAGATCGCTGTAGCCCTGGTCGTCGGTAAAGATCACCACGAAGTTGGGTTTGCTGTCCGAGGCCAACACTGCACTGGCACCGGAGAACAGCAGAAAAGCAATCACCGTGAGGAAGCGTTTCATTGATTTCATCGATATCGACTTGCTAGTTATGTTCTTACTCGTTGTTGGCGGACCCAGGATTTGGGCTAACCTTGCAATCAAAACGCCTGATACAGGGCAGCTTGTGTTGTGTCCCGATTTCGAGCCCCCATTGGGGCAGTTCACCTTCGCTGCGATTGGTAAACGCTTCGGGGCGATAAAATCCACCCGCTACGGGGCCATCAACAACATCGTGCGTTTTCGAAAAATGAACGCCATCCGCCGCATACTGAATCGTGTTCGTGATCTCTTCGGGGCCGGTGGTCCCGATCATCGCTGCGACGCCCGTAGCCTGGGGCCAAGCCAATACAGCATGGTTTCCTGGGATCACCGGGTTTTCAGGATGTTTCACATAGGGTCCTTGCGGGTGATCTGCAATGGCGAGCCCCATCTGAGTATGTGCGGGTTTTTTGCCCAACTGCCGCCCCTTGTAGTAGAGCCAATATTTCCCCTCCCGCACCATCAAGCAGGCATCGTCAACCAGATGGCTATCAAAGTCCGCCGGGTTGTCGCCATTTTTCAATACGGGGTTGGTGGCCAGACGTTCCCAGGGGCCGTCGGGAGATTCCGATACCGCGATACCGATTTTTGAATCCGGCATCACTTTCGGAGCGATAGAGATGCCGGAGAAAAACAGCCAGTACTTTCCCTCCGCAACAAGGATATTGGGAGTAAAGACACTGGCCTCGTCCCAGGAACCCGAACCAGGCTTCCCTTTCCCTAGTGCCATCCCTTTTTCGGTCCAGTTGTGGCCATCAGACGAGGTGGCATACCAAACCGTTGCATCGTAACCGCTTTTGGTTGGCCCCTTCGAATACCACACATAGTAAAGCTCACCGACCTTGATGACATCGCTCGGATCGCGACGCATCACACCGTCTTCTGCACCAATCCCGGTCACGTCGGAATGCGACACCGTCACCGTTCCCATTTCGCTTCTCGATGACTCAGCGAACGTTTGAGCCTGAGCCGCGAACGCGATCAAAAGACCGATTAAACATGGTACCGTTTTCATTATCCTTTTCTCTTTCGACTAGTTTTTGATCTGCGTTTGATATCGAGAGCCTGCGACTGTTTCTGATTCCGCCAGTAGCGTGAATAACGCGAGGGTGAAGAGAGTTGGCTGTTTCTCATCAGAGGTCAGTGGCATGCTGGATGGCTTCGTATTGCTTACTCGCTTCGACGTTCACCGTCTTGCGACGGTAGCAACGCAGTTTTGCAAAAATGGCTTGAGATCGGTCAAATCGCTTCGACTTCGGTAAAGTAGGCTCCGCCCGCGCGTCCCTTGGCGTCATACAGATAGGTCACCAATTCGGTGGGACCCGCTGGCAGTTCCAGCTCAAACACCACTCCCTGGCTCTGCGGGGCGACGGTTTGTTCTACGGTTTTGCCAGCGATCTCGATTTTTGCTCGCTCAGCAACCACGACTTTGTTGGCTTCTTTGGGAAACTGACGGAGCGTGATTCGATAGCGGCCGGCCTGCTTCACTTCGATCATCCAGGGTCCGGTGACCTTGGGAAGTTTTCGGATGGAAGTGAAGTTCCACGGTGGGTTTCCGGTGGGCATGAACCAATCCTGCGAGCAAAGGACGGTCGGGTTCTCGGCTGGATTACCGACATCGATTCGAACCGGCGTCAACCTAGGCGAAACCTTGTCCCAAAACGGTTGGTAAAGTTCACGCAATTTCGCCACCACTTCGGGATGATCCGCAGCGACATTGGTTCTTTGCGTGGGATCGGTCTGGATGTCATACAGGGCTTGGCCGTCGGAATTGACCAATCGCCATCGCTCGGTCATCACCACCGAATATTCAAACGGCGCCGAAGGCAGCGTGCTGCCTCCGGCCCCGCCGTGGAATTGCACCACGTGATGATCTCGCGGCCATGGCTGACCCGGTTTGTCGGGCTTCAAAGTGCTGTCTGAATCAGAGACGCTGCTTGGCTGAGCGACGCTGAGCAGCGGTTTCAGCGAGACTCCGTCGGGCCGGTAATCTTCGGACACTGGAATACCGCAAAGGTCTGCTAGCGTCGGCAACACATCAATATGGGCCGCGAGTGTTTCGATATCCTTGCCCCCGTTCAGCCCGCCGGCGGGCCAATGGATAAAGAACGGTACACGATGACCACCGTCGTAAACCGATGACTTCTTGCCTCGCATCCCCGCGTTGTAGCCCACGATTGCCTCCGAGTCCAAGCCTTTGAACTTCGCACCGGCAGCGGTCCCATTGTCGGTCATGAAAATCAGGATCGTGTTCTCGGTCAGCCCCAGCTCACTGAGCCGTTTGCGCAAGATCCCCATGTTGTGATCGATATTGGCGATCATTCCGTAGAAGTTCGGGTTGGCCACCGATTTGTTGCCACTATAGGGTTCGGCCCATTCGGGCGGAACGCGATAGGGTCCGTGCGGTGCGTTCAAAGCGAGATACAGAAAGAACGGTTGGTCCTTGTGCTCGTCTACAAATCGAATGCCTTCTCGGAACCAAACGTCGGTGCAATAGCCTTCGAACGGCTCGAACTTTCCATTGCGTTCGTAGATGTCGTCAAAGTAGTCGTTGCCCCAGTGATCCGAAGCCTGCCCCACACCGCCGCAACGATGCCAGACGACATCCTGAAACCCGCGATCTTGTGGCCGATGAGGAGCGTTGTCACCGAGATGCCACTTCCCAACCATGCCGGTAGCGTATCCATTTTCGGCAAATAGATTCGCCACTGTTTTTTCGTCACGATGCAGCATCGTGCGTCCCGAACTCGTGCGGTACGCTCCCGAGTAACCAGGATGGTTACCCGTCATCAACGCCGCCCGTGTCGGTGTGCAGAACGGACTGACGTGGAAGTCGGTGAAACGAATCGATTCGGAATAGAGATGATCGATATTCGGCGTCTTCAGAATGGGATTGCCGTGGCAACCGAGGTCACCGTAGCCCTGATCGTCGGTCATGACGAGGATGACATTGGGCTTGGCGTCAGTATCAGCTCCGGTCCCAGTATTGGCAGCAAGCAATTGGACGCACCCAACGCCAATCACGAAAATCAGGTTCAGAAGTTTCATTTTTGCTTCTTTCGTCGAGTCTTTGTTGCTGGAATCGGTGGGGCCGCAATTGATTGGACCTTCGTCGAACAAGCCGGAGTCGATTGACTTATTCGCTGAGGCCGAAAGCAGCGACGGTAGCGACATTCGATCTCGCCGCGTGGGACGAGCACCGGTGACGCGCAGCAAGCATCATGCGGGTGGAAGGAGGGCGTTACAAGCAATGCATTATCCTTCGCCGGATCGGTTCATTCGAGACGTATCTACGACATGCAGTTAATGATTTGCGTCATTTTCCCGCCCTTGGCGAGATGCGGCCTCTCATTTCGGCCTTACCACAAGCTCATTTTAGCGAAGTACTTTGCATGATAATGTTCGAATCCGCCGGCGTCCCCACTTTAAGACGCCGTTTACAAGAAGACATTATCGGATCGCAGGCGTTGTGCGCTTATTCGCTTGCAAACATCAACGTGTCCCATCGCAACGAGCTGAAACCCCCTTCGCGATTGTTGCGACGATTGCGGTTGCGGCGACCGCGTGAACGAGAGCCATCGCGATCGCCTTCGCGGATCTTCATCACCGCTTGCTGTGTGAATTCCGCTGGGAAACCTTTGCGGTGGTAATAGTGGTTGTAGACTCGTTCATACATCGGACGTAGTCGCCCTCGGTCTTCTGAGATTTGCTTGTAGTGGTAGCGTCCCTCGACACTGCGAAACGGTTCATAGCGAACGTCGAATCCTAGGTTGTATTTCGCGGTGTACTCGAACCCGAGTAACAAGCGATTGTCCTTTGCAGCGTACAAATCGATGCCTTGATTCCAAGCCGTCTCGCAAGTGTTGGCGAGAAACTCTAATCCCATTTGGGTGTGGGCTTGATCGCGTCCCGATTCCTGGCACTCACCAAAGTCGTTGAAATAATTTCCAATCGCACCGTTGCCTTCGCCGTCAAGGAAATAATTCACTGCCCGATCAAACATCTCGCGATCGTCCAAGAAAACGCCCATCGCAATCATCGTTTGTAACATCGACGCGTCCCAATTGCCGTTGGCCGTTGGATAAAAGTCTTTGATGATCGGATACCATACGTTGCGAGCCATCTTGCGAAATTGTTCCTGTTTCGCTTCGGGCCATCCATCCCAGGTGTGTCGCAACAACTCGGCGGCGTTACAGAACAGATGCCCTTCCATGCCGACGAGCAACCTGGCGTCGTGATTCGTGATCGTCTTGAGTGTCGAGGACCATGCATCAATGATTTCGGCTGCTTTATGGGCATGCTGCGGGTCGCCAGACAGCACCCAGCGTAGCGACTGCGTATAGGCGGCCGCGGCATCATTGGAAAATTCCGACGAACCGATATTGGGATTGTTGCTTGGACCTCGCTCGACATGAGCCCTTGGGTTTGGTTGGTAATCCAGGCTAGCGATACGCGAATCCTGCAGTCGTTTCCACTCGCCCGCCCAGGGTTGTTCGCCGGCAGCGATCTTGGCTCTGACAAACTCGATACGTGCGGCACTGTGTGCGATGCCCGGGTGCACGAAGTTCTTCCCCTTCGAGCGATTAGCATCGGTTTGCAACCGTACTGCTCGCGTTGCCTCGTCAGCGCGGCAGCAGCAAGACCCCCAGATGCAAACAAAGAGCATAGCAGTGACGCCGATACGGGGTTTTATTGTTCGCACGTGAGGCATCATGATTTTCAAAGGCGTCTAAATTGGTTGTTTCGAAAATGACTGTGGTTTCGATCTTAGCCGAAAATACCAATACTTCCACCTGTGTTATCCGATCAGACCGTGCTCTCATATTGATGAATCCGGTGACGTCTCGGATCTTAGCCCCATTTCGGACACGTCGATTGGTTTGATACCCATTTTCAGTGCGGGCGAATTCGGTTGAAACCGAAAATCTCCATTTTCTGGATCAATGAACATCGGATCAACTGCTCGGCTATGAGCGTCCACACCATCGCTCCGTTGCTTCGCAAGCATCTCGTCGCCTAACGTCGGGTCGGCCATGCAGTAATAGATGTTGTAGTCGGTGTCGGCATCCGC
>NZ_JBFHFD010000491.1:0-6479 GCF_041583735.1 Novipirellula sp. | reverse complement strand
GGTTCGTTACCCGGTGGGGGCATCGTAGAGCGTCCGTCCAGTCCATGACTATTTCCAGGCGCTCTGGAGAAAGCACCCAAATCTTGGCCTAATGAGGAAATTAGCTGCCCTGTGATAGCACCTAAAGATCGGCGAATGGATTGACGACGTTACTATCGTGTGATAGTATTTGTGAGAGCAGGCTAGACAGCCCTTTTTCGAGCTACGGAGGCTTAAAGGTGAATTATCCGATTTCAAACGGCTCACGGAGTGGCGCATGGCGACCCGACAAGAAGTCTCTCAGTTTCTCAGCGAAGTAGCCGCTGCGATCCTGCTGGGACATGTTCAATGGATCACGAGAGCAGAAACTACGCAGGGGTTGCTTGACTTGGGAATTAACCAGTCGATTGCTCACGAACTCATTCAGAACTTGACACCTGACAACTACTCAACAGGTCCAGAGCCTGATCGCAACTGCCCTGGACGAGATGTGTGGATTTTTGGTGTTACCGTCAATTCACTCGAAGCCTATGTGAAGCTGGCTCTTCAAAAGCACAACCGCAAGAAGACGGTCGTCGTCGCGATCGTTTGGTCTTTCCATCCTGCAAAACACAAACTCATTTATCCATTGGCAACAGATGGTCAACAAAACAAAACGAACTGAGGTCAGCGATTTCTGCTTTGCTTGTGGATCTGAGCAGCATGTCAGTGTCGAAAATCGGCAGTTGGAGCTTATGGTTCGCGGAGAGCCGGTAAGCGTTTCCGTAGAAGTGAGTGTTTGCCCCAGTTGTAAGGCGGAAGTTGTGGCGGATGGCTCAGATCCATCGCAGCTAGCGTATGAAGTTTATCGGGAGCGAAATCGCCTGTTGTTGCCAGAGCAGATTATAGCGATTCGCAAACGCTATTGCTTATCGCAAAAGGCGATGGCATTGCTGATTGGCATGGGGGAGGTCACGATCAATCGTTATGAACGAGGAGCTTTGCAGGATGCAACCCATGACAGCATGATTCGCGCGTTCGACAATCCCAGATTCGTACTCGACGCACTTGAGCGGCGGGGCAAATTACTTAGCTCTTCTCAGTATAGCAAGGCCCTAAGGAGGGCTAAGCAACTAGCGGGCCAATCCAATAGAGTTGCGGCTGTTCCTAAGCCGTGGACTAACGGTCTGGGCGCCATCGTCGCGAAGGCGAAGGGGGCCCAAGATCTTATTGAAAGATCTGGAAGCACTTGGGGTCTTGCAGCAGGACAGAGGTTAACCGCATGAAGACTATCACTTTCTTCTCCTACAAAGGTGGTGTCGGGAGAACGCTTTCCGCAACCAATTTTGCGGTTTATCTCGCAAAGCTTGGATTGAAGGTTGCGATCATGGATTTCGACCTTGAGGCACCAGGTGTTGACTCGAAGTTTCGTGAATTCGAGTTGCCTGCAGGGCAACTTGGCCTTGTCGATTACCTCCTTGAATTTCAAAGGACGGGGGACCAACCGGGCGAAGTGCGTCCCATCGTATGTCCAATTCCCATTCCATCACCCACTGGGCAGCGAGAGAACGAACTGTACCTAATTCCCGCTGGTGACTACCTAGCAGCAGATTACTCCCAGAAATTGAACGATCTTGACTGGGAGCTAATGTTCTCTCCCGAACGAAACGGTGCAGCCTTTTTTCAACTGTTCCTCGATCGTTTCAGTAAAGACCTATCGCTGGACGTGTTGGTTATCGACTCTCGTACTGGGTTTAGCGAAATAGGCGGGCTTTGCACTCAGCAGCTTGCGGACGAAACCGTAATCCTGTCTTCAATGGCTTCTGAAAGCGTGAAGATGACGAAACACTTGTCCAGAATGATTTCTCAGAGCGAGATTGCCAAGCAGCTTGACAAGAAGGTCGAAACTAAAGTCGTAGTGAGTCGCATCCCTCGACCGCGCGGAAGCGTTGATCAGTTAAAGACGAAATGCGCTGAGTTGTTTGAGGTTGATGAATCTCAAATCTTCTTCCTCTTCTCCTGTTCAGACTTGGAGCGTGAAGAGTTCGTTGCGATGCTCAACACGGACAAATCAGATGCCTTGGTAGCTGGGTACATTCAACTTTTCCAAGGGCTAAATGTCGAAGTCGCTGACGAGAGCATAAAGAAAGAGATTGAGCGGACCGAAAGGGGCCTACTGTCCGTTCGAGCGCCAGAGGCGCATGCGCGGATTCGTGAACTCGCGGCGTTGTATCCACATCCCGAGGTATATCGCTTAGCAATTCGTTTCTTCGAGCTGACACAGCATAACGAAGAATCTGCAATCTTTGGCGTTCGCTTACTCGATCTGAAACCTGGCGACGAGGAAGCACTCTTAAAAGTCGCCCAGTTCTTCATGGGACAGGAACCACCGCGTCTGCGTAGCGCGTTCTTTAGGAGAAGCAAACTTTCACGATACGCCGATGTTGAGAGGCTCATGACGATTTCCGAGGAAGCGTTTGATCGTCAGTTGCTAGAAAGTGAACAGTGGGTTGCTCTAGCAGATACGCTTGAAGATTTTGATCGCCACGAGAAAAGTTTTGAGGTAGCCAAGTCTGCATTAGAGTGCGCCGATCTTGATCCAAAACTTCGGTTGCAAGCAACTCAGATTGCGGCCCGCTGTGCATTGCAATTGGGGTTGGTCAAGGAAGCCCGAAAACTTGTTGAGCTATTGCCTTCGCGTGCTGTTGGCGGAGTGCTGGCAAAGTTTGCGTTGGACATTCGTCTCGAGAATGGAGATCAAGAGGAGGCGCTTGATTTTGCAAGATCGATTTTGACGAAAGAAGCCAACTGGCCGGTATTAAAGACAGCAATTGACCTCTCGCGACATTTGAATCAGATGAAGCAGATGGGACAATTTCTTAGAGGCAATCCTGAACTTGTTGGTCAACTGGTTCACGAAGGTGAGCAGCACATTCTTGGTGAGTTTGAACAACTTGGGTTTGACTTCTCTGACTTTGTTGAGCATTTTTCAAGCATGTCGCCAATGATGCGAAGGCGAAGGCTCGTTAGTGAAGAACTAAATGACTAGTCGAGGCTAATATGAATTGGCAATCCGCTTGCATCGTGCCTTCACGACCAGTTAGGTAACTAGCACGATGTGCGAGTTATGTGGACCGGTTTGATTCTCAGCATCGTCTCCGCGTCGATGGCTTGCATTTCCGCATCGAGATCCCGACCTTCACGGGATTTACTCCGTGCTTCGAGTTGAGTCGCGATGCCCTTTTGCATCTCGATGCGGTTGGCTTCGATCTGATGCTTGCGTTTCGATCGACGTTGTTGTCGCTCTATGATGGCTTGATTGCGACGTTGTTGCTCCGCCGCTTCGGCCGCCCGCCGCAGCACGTATCGCGTTAGTTGAGTTCGCCAGGAACTGCAGCTCGCAGTACCTGTATATTTTCGACGCCGGCGAATGGTCGCATCAAAAGCTTTGAACAAGCTCATCGCATATTCTCCTCGCGAGCCCCGACCGGAATCGGTGACTCGCCGGTTCGCTCAAGAACCGCCTTCTTGCCGGTGAAACGCTGGTAGCGGTCAACGATCACGTCGCAATACGGCGGGTCGAGTTCCATCAAGAATGCCTTTCGGCCGGTTTGTTCCGCGCCGATCAGTGTCGATCCACTGCCACCGAACAGATCGAGCACGTTGTCACCTTTGCGTGACGAATATTGCATCGCCATCACGGCCAGTTCCGCTGGCTTGCCGGTGAGGTGTTCGAGTTGCTGTGGCGGGATTTTCTTGACGTGCCACAGGTCCGTTGCGTTATTCGGGCCAAAATACTTGTGGCCGGCACCTTCACGCCAACCATAAAACGCCCACTCGTGTGCGCCCATGAAGTCTTTGCGTGTCATCACCGGGTGCATTTTGTCCCAGATGATGGCCTGCGAAAAATATAGACCGCAGGCTGACAAGACAGGCGGATAGTTGGCGATATTCGAAAAGCCTCCCCAAATGTAAAAGCAACGACCGGGTTCCATAACACGGGCGATATTGCCGAACCAAGCTTTCAACAAGCGGTCAAATTCCTCATCGGAAACAAAGTCGTTGGCCAGCGGCCGGTCCTTGGCTCGCATCTTCTTCGGACCATCCTTCGTTTTGCCCTTGCCGGCCTCAAACGAGCTGTTGCCGGCCGCGATCGCATTCTTGCTGCGGGGTTCGACCTTCACGTTGTACGGTGGATCCGTATTGCACAATTGGATCTTCGCACCGGCCAAGAGTCGATCAAGGTCTTCCACGCTGGTCGAGTCGCCGCACAACAACCGGTGGTCGCCGAGGATCCACAGATCGCCGGGTTGCGTAATCGCTTCGTCGGGAGGTTCGGGAACGTCATCCGGATCGGTCAAGCCTTGCGTGACGCCCGGGTCGAGCAGTTTAGCCAACTCGTCCGAATCGAATCCGAGCAATTCACAATCGAACCCTGAGTCTTGCAATGCACTGATCTCCAGCGGCAGCAAGTTGTAATCCCACTCTGCATTTTCGCCGGTGCGATTGTCGGCGATCCGGTAGGCCCGGACCGATTCAGGTTCCATGTCCTTCGCGACGTGAACCGGCACTTCTGCAAGGTTTAAGAACTTGGCGGCCTTGAACCGGGTATGGCCGACGATGATCACGCCGTCGGTGTCAACCACGATAGGTTGGCGGAAACCGAATTCGTTGATGCTTTGAACGACGTCCGCAACTGCGTCGTCGTTAATACGAGGATTGCTTTCGTAAGGCTTGATTCGATCAAGCGACCATATTTCGACCTGCATGGCAGCGTCCTTTCCAAGGAGAAGAGAAATGGAAAGGGTTCGGTCGGTGGGTTGTTGGCTAGATGTTTGGTTGGGTGGGTGTGTTTTGGGAAGTCGCCGGCCTAATCACTGTCGGCCGCAGCTGTTTCGTCTTTCGGTTCATCGAACTCTGGTGAGAACGGATCGAGTTCAACAACCTTACCATCGCGCCAAAGGACAATTGGCGTATTGTGTTTTCGAGCACGGTCGACAACAACCTTCCGAGTCTCTTTCATCGCAGCGTTGGTTCGCGTGGAAAATTCACTTTGAGTGTCGCGGACCATGGCAGTAATCCCGGAGTATGAGGGAGGATGGTTTCGAAGCGGTTGTCGTCAAATATGGTCTTCGCTGAATCTTCTTCAACGACTATTTTCGCTCAAACTTCTTCAGTTCCTTTTGTGGAATTTTACGTAGCGAGACGGGGTTCACCAACACAACATGTTTCTTTCGGACAATTAAAACTAACTGTGCCTAATAGGGCGGCTGTTCCGGTGGCCCTGGTTGGAAACGTTTTTTCGACGGAGGACCCGTTCGCCCAGGGTGGCCGGCTTCCTGGCCGCTTCTGGCCGCCCACGCTCGCCCGTGTCGCGATTTATTTCGCTCTCGGCGTTCCAGATACGCCTTCTCCGCCTCAACCGCCAGCCTCGTTCACGGGAAACATAGTCCGTCGTTGTCAATTCGAGTCTGTGTAGTCTCATCTATGAGCGAACCGGTGCTTTGTGTGAAACACAGGAGCCATTGGCCGAACAAGTTGTTGACATCGTGCGGAACCAGACCCCGCTAATTGTTGACGCGGAGTCTAGAACCGGCGATAATCGCGTTCTGGCAGGTTCTCACCAACCGGCGATAACACCCTACTTCACCACTTATCGCGGGAACAACCGGCGATAATTACCTCGTTCGCCCACATGGGAGTAAACGGTTGCGTCTCGCTACGGACAACGAAATCGCCCTTGCGGTTGTTCGCCTCGCAGACGTGGAGTCTCGGCTTGGCGGATATACCTGTGAGATGCTTGCCCATCCCATCGCGGATCGGTCGCTGCGGAACTACTGCATTCTGACCGAGGATCTGGAACTTGCTGGCAACTTGGGTCTTTCCGAATCTGATAAATTCTGGAGTCGATACTATTGGCTAGCTCGATTCAGGATGGAGTGGAACGCCGTCGCCGGGTACGATGCTGGCATTGAACAGCAACTGTTCCAGCTTTTGGAGGACGCGCAAGTTGAGTGCGGTGCGCTGCCAGGCGTGGAGGCCGCCGCTAAGCGGGATGCGGTACTGTCGTAACGGAAGTCCTAACAATTTGGTGAACCAATAAATGCACCCGGGTTGCGGATCGGGCGTTTTGTTAAATTCAAGTCGTCTGGCCGCAACCGGGTGATTTTAACGTTCGTCGACAAAGTGGAATCAGATGACAATACGTCGCAGCGGACTCACAGTCCTTGAACTTATCGCTGTCGTCGGGATCATCGGAATTCTCGTTGCTCTCTTACTTCCCACCATCCAGTACGCTCGGGAGCTTGCACGCCAATCGACTTGCCAAAACAACCTGAAGCAGCTCGCTCTTGCGGTTCACAACCACGAATCGACACACCGGTCGCTTCCTTCGCTTTACAACGGCACATTTCTTAATCAGCCTCGAACAACCATGGATGAGTTTCATTTTCATTCGTGGCGGGTCGCGCTACTGCCGGAGCTGGACCAGACCTCTTTGTTTGGGAATGTCGACTTCTCAG
>NZ_JBFHFD010000490.1:0-6494 GCF_041583735.1 Novipirellula sp. | reverse complement strand
TTCTCTGTAGTGCTTCTTAAAAAAATGGTCCAGGATCTCGGTTCGCATTCACAGTGGGATGACGCTGCTATTTAACCACGGGTGGAGACTTGTAAATCCAGCCGGGGATTAAATACGTCGCTAAGTTTTGGTGGAAGCAGACTGTCCGTCAATGGTTTGGTCGAGCCAGCGAGCGATTTCTTCGGGATCGTCCATGACTCGGAATCGTTGAACGTCTTGAGAGTCAATACAGCCTTTCTCAAGCACCGTGGTTTGTAACCAATCGACGATGGGCCGCCAAAACTCGCTGCCCACCAGTACCACGGGGAACTGCGCCAGCTTGCCCGTCTGGATCAACGTCAGTGATTCAAAGAACTCGTCGAACGTGCCGAATCCGCCTGGGAAAATCAGGAAGCCGCGAGCGTATTTGGCAAACATCATCTTGCGGACGAAGAAGTAACGGCAGGTGTAGGACGCGTCGCAGTAGGGATTGATCGTCTGTTCGTGCGGCAGTTCGATGTTCAGACCGATCGAGGGGCTGCCGGCGTCACGCGCCCCACGGTTGCTGGCTTCCATGATTCCGGGGCCGCCGCCGGTGATGATCGCGAACCCTCGTTCCCCCAACCGCTGACATGTTTGATGGGCGAGTTGATAAGAAGGGTCGCTCTCGGGCAATCGTGCGCTGCCAAACACCGCCACCGATCGATGTCGACCTTCCAAAGCACGTGTCATGATCTCGATGCCTTGGATCAAGTCGCTTTGGATCCGTAGGACTCGCCAAGGATCTTCGTGCAAAAAGCTAATCGGACGGCGGGTTGCGCTATCTAAGAATTCCAGATCTGGATCTTCTGCCGCAACCGGGAAGATTTCGTCAACCTTGACCGATTCAGTCGCCGCGTCACTCGTTGCTTCGCTTTCGGGGGTATCGCTGATTGAATCTCTTTTAACCGCTACCGCATTCGGTTGGCTGGCGTCGACAAGACTAGGCCCTTGATCATTGAACTCGTGCACCTCGCCGTACGAGGGAACGGATACATCAAACCCGAACCGCGTCTGGATGCTGCGTTTCAGTGCGAGAGCCGAGCTTTCCTCGCCGTGAGTCAAGAAGACCTTTCGCGGTGGTTGCTCGAAGTGATTCAGCCACTGCAGCAATCCGGTGCGATCGGCGTGCCCCGACAATCCGAAGACCTGCTGGATCTTGGCGCCAACGCTGTACTGGCGACCGTGAATGCGGACTTCTTTTTCGCCCGCCAGCAGCCGGCGGCCCAATGTGCCTTCGGCCTGAAAACCGACGAACAGGATGGTGGATTCGGGGCGACGAATGTTGCTTCGCAGATGATGTTTGATTCGGCCCGCGTTACACATTCCCGCCGGCGCCATGATGATGCAGGGCTTCTTGTGGTGGTTAATCGATTTTGATTCATCAACCGTTCGTGTCATTGTCAAACCGGGAAAGTGAAGCGGCGGTTCATCACACTCCACTGCTCGCACTGTCTCATCATCCAGCCAACTGGTGAATCGCCGAAAGATATTCGTGACGTCGTACGCCATCGGGCTATCGAGAAAGATAGGGACGTCGGGAATTCGGTTTTTGTGGACCAAGCGACTCAGGAAATACATCATCTCTTGAGCCCGTTCGACGGCGAACACGGGGATAATCAAATTACCGCCACGTTTGATGGTGTCGTTGACAATCGTTTCAAGCTGTTCTTCGACATTCCCACCCGCCTCGTGGTCGCGGTCGCCGTAAGTCGATTCCATCACGACATAGTCGGCACGCCGAAAATAGGTGGGATCATGAATCAGCGGTTTGTCGTGTTGCCCCAAGTCTCCCGAAAAGACGATCGTTCGCTCGCTGTCAGGCTCTTCGGCTCGAATTTCTAGTGACGCCGATCCAAGGATGTGTCCTGCATCGTGCCAAGTCACCGTGATGCCGGGCACGATTTCGGTGGCAACGCGATAGTCGACTCCACGAAATAGCTCGATCGCTTTCTCAACGTCCTTGTCTGTATAGAGAGGCACTATCTCGTGCGGTCCGGTGCGTCCCTCCTTGCGATGACGTCGCCGCTTGTATCTGGCGTCTTCGGCTTGAATCTTGGCCGAGTCCTTGAGCATCACATCGGCCAGTGCCATGGTCGGCCTTGTGGCAAAGATTCGGCCTCGGAAACCATCCGCTACGAACTTGGGAACGAGTCCGATGTGGTCGATATGAGCGTGCGTGAGAACCAAGGCATCGATACTGCCCGCGGGAATCGGACAGGCATCCCAATTGCGCGACAGAAAATCGCGTTCTTGGACCATGCCGCAATCAATCATGATCCTTTTGCCGCAGGCTTCCAAGCAATAACGTGAACCGGTCACGTTTCGATTCGCGCCTAGGAATGTGATTTTCATCGTCGGACTCCATTTCTCGTTTGGCGTTATCCGCGGGCAATGAGATGGCATCCCCACAATGATTTCCGTTTCGACCCAGGTCGATTATATCACAACCGAGTTGATGGCTGCTGTGAACCAGAGCGGCGATCGTTTCACAGTCCGCCCTGCGAAACGATCCGATGCGAGTCATGCTCCCTCGCATCAAACGTTTAAGATGCTCAGGATGAACAGCAGGGCCGCGATGATACCGATCAGCAAACCGGCAACGGTATCGTTCTCTAAAGCACGACTCAGAGCTTCAATTCGATGTGTATAGAAAATCGTCAGCTTGGCGCGCAAGCGACTCGTCATGTCGATGACGGTGGATGCTTCGATGACGCTAATCGATGTCCACACACTGCCGCATTTTTTTAACGCCAGCGTCAGCGGAACCAACAAGTCACCAGCGGGAATGTGGACCTTCTTCAGCGATCGCCGTAGTCCGCCCACCAAGGAAACCAACAAGACGATCACGACCGCGATCAGGATTGGCCAGGTTGCGGCCCACGCCTTGTCAGGGGCTAGCGAGAACCAGCGGGCTTCGGCCGTGAGTGACCAGCGCAATCCGAAAAACAACAGCACGACACAAACCGTTAGCATCCCCCACGGAATCGCGATCGCTCGCGTCAGCACGCCATGCAAATGCGAGCGGCTGGGACGGACCAGATACAGGAACCGCGAAACCAGCAACGCGGTTGTGATGCTTGTCAGTGGCAGAATCGAGGCGAGTGCCGAGGCCCAAGGGGCTGCCAACAGCGACGCAGATTCCTTGAGTGCCATTTTTGCTGCAAGCCCGGTCGTCAGCGGAAGTCCCGCCAAAGAGAATCCGGCAACCACCAAACCGGCGTTCACCAGAGTTCGCTGCCATGCTGCCTGCATTTCAGCTTGCGCGACCCCGACGCCTAGAAACAGCGAAGCCTTGGCGATGGCATGGTGGGCTGCGTAAACGAGGATCGCTGCGGAAATCATGGGCCACGACGAAGGAGCCATCATCGCGATGCCAATCATGACGCCGACAAGCCCCATTTGGCTGACACTTGAATAGGCCAAAACCGTTTTGGGGTTGTCTTGTGTTAGTCCAAACAAAACGGCCACGAAGGTGGAGGTGAATCCGACGACGATGCAAGCGACGCCCCAGTCGTTCATGGCAACTGCGCCCAATGGCAAAAAACGGAGCATCCCCAGCAATCCGGTTTTGATGATCGCACCACTCAAGACCGCGCTGGCCGGCGTGGGCGCCGCCGGGTGAGCCAGCGGCAGCCAAACGTGCAGCGGCATCAAGCCTAACTTGATCCCGAACCCGACCACAATCAAACCCACAATGGCGTGCCGAAACGGTGACAACGCAAGCTTCTCGGCCAAGCCGGCGAAATGCAGCGTCTCGGTTTGTTGTGCGGTCAAGAGAACGGCCCAGAACAGCAAGACTTCGCCAAGGATAACCAGCATGATGTAGATGCGGCCTGCACGAAGGCTAGCCGGTTTGCGATCGTGGACGATCAATCCGTATGCGGCAAGACTCATCACGGTGTAGAACAGCAAAAAGCTGCCCATGTCCTGCGAAACAATGACTCCCAAATTGCCCAGCATCGTTATCAAATGAAACAGGTCAAAGCGGTCTCGCGCCGCGTCCTTTGCCAAGTAAGCGTCTGCATAGATTCCCGCGGCCAGCCACAGGACGGAAGTGAATGCCAGGAAGACTCGTCCGGTTGCGTCCAGCCCCAGTCGCGAACCGAACAGCAACCAAGGTAGATCGACGGCAAAATCCGACGCGACAATCGACAGTAGCAGTGCCGGCAGTGGCGCCCATGCTGTAAGCCGCCGCAATCGTCGGCGTGTCGACGGCAGGGGCCATGCCGCAATCAGCACCAGCGGAAAGAGAATCGTCAGCAGCAACAGAATTTCGTTCATGGCCGGTACTCCCGCTCAACGATCAGCCGGGCCCAATCCAGCGGGCTGAACGGGATGCTGGCAAGAAGTCCGACCAAGACCACAGAGATGGCGGTAAAAACCGGCGGGACCAGTAGCCAAAGATGGGTTTCGAACCGTCCGCGTTCGTGATCGTGCGGCCACGGGCCGTCGGGCGGTTTGAACCAAGTGGCGTACACAATCGGCAGAAAGTAGATTGCGTTCAGCACCGTGCTGCCTGCCAACACCCCGACCACCCACCATTGCCCCGCAGCGATCGCCCCGCTTCCCAGCAACCACTTGCTGACAAAACCTGCCATCGGTGGGACGCCGATCATCCCCAACGCTGCGATCGTGAATGCGGCCATCGTCCAAGGCATCCGTCGGCCGACTCCATTGAGTTGGCTGACCTTATGGATGCCCAGCGTTTCCGCCAAATTACCTGCGGCAAAGAACAGCGTGATCTTCATCAGTCCTTGATGGACCAGATGCACGATCCCGCCAACGGTCGCTATCGGGCCCGCGATGGCAGTCCCTAAGGCGATATAAGAAACCTGGCTGATGGTCGAGTAGGCCAATCGTCGCTTCAAGTCGTCCTGATAGACCGCCCGTATCGATCCGTACAAAATCGTCACCGCGGCCACGATCGCCAACGGAGTCGCGACGCCAAGCTCTGCAGAAAATCCCACGCCGAACACGTCGTAGACCACTCGCACGATGCCAAAGGCGCCCGCTTTGACGACAGCCACCGCGTGCAACAGCGCGCTGACCGGCGCGGGCGCCACCATGGCTTCGGGTAGCCAACCGTGCAGCGGAACCAAGGCTGCCTTGACGCCAAAACCGAGAATCAGCAACGCAAAGATCCAGCGAAACGTGTTGCGATACTCATGGCCGGCACTCTCCAGGAAACCGCCAACGACGAACTCGACCGGACCGACGATCGACTGCAGCCAAACCATTGCCAACAACAGAACCGCGCCACCGGATACCGTGTACGCCAGATAAATCCGTCCGCCGCGAATCGATTCCGGGGTGCCACGATGGACGACCAACGGATACGTCGTCAAGGTTAGCATCTCGTAGAAGACCAAAAACGTCAGCAGGTTAGCGGATAGAGCAACTCCTGATGTCGCCGCCACACACAAGCTGAAAAAGCCAAAGAAGCGACCTCGGTGCGGCGAATACTCCAGATAACCGATCGCATAAATCGTTGTCAAAAACCACAACACGGCCGACAGCGTCAGGAACAGCAACGAGAACGGATCGGCGTGCAGTGCAAAATCGATACTTTGAGTGATGGGAAAACGCACCACGTAAACGTGGTTTTGAGACACACCCCACAGCATCATTGCCACGAGCAACAGTTTCACCGACGCACCGCCGAGATTGAGAATCGTGCGGGCCCGACGGCGTTCTTCGCCCAGTGCGAAAATGACCAGCCCCGGAATCAACGAACTGGCAATGACCAGCAGTGGCAGCAGGTGATCCAAGTTCATGGTGTGCCTCCGCCGCTTGCTGGTGAAAAAGGGGCCCCGATTTCCAGCAACCCCAGTGGTTGATACGCCATCACGCCCAAGGCCAACGCTGCGATGGCCAACGCGAGCGGCGTCCACTGCATCCAGGGCGAGATCGGACGCGTCGCTGTCAGATCGGACGCGATCGGATCGATGTTCTCAAACGACTTGGCCACCACGCGAAACACATAGACCGCGGCGAGAATGCCCCCGATCAGCATCACCAGGGCGTAACTCCAGCGACCGGACGTGACCGCGGAATTCAGCAGCAGCCACTTCGACAGAAACACGCCACTGGGCGGCAGCCCCATCAAACTGACCCCGGCAATCGCGAAGGCAAAGATTGTCACGGGTTGTCGCTGAGCCGCCCCGGCCAATTCATCGATGCGGTCACTGTCGTGTGCGTACTTCAGCGACCCCGCCGCCAAAAACGCTGCCGCTTTCGCCAATGCATGCGACATCGCGAGGTAGACCGCCCCGCTCCATGCATTCCACGCAACGGTCGTCTCGCTAGTCAATGAGAAGACCAGAAACAGATAACCGATCTGAGCGACCGTCGAATAAGCGACCAGCAGCTTCAAATGCGTTTGGCGAATCGCTTGAATCGAACCCCACAAAATCGCAATCGCACCGAGAACACCCAGCAAGTGACCTGCCGGTCGCAAGTCCGCGTAAGGAAAG
>NZ_JBFHFD010000489.1:0-6500 GCF_041583735.1 Novipirellula sp. | reverse complement strand
CAGAGGAAGGTTCATTGCGGTTCTTGGGAAAAAGGGAGCCGAGCTCGCTGGCTAGTCCACGTACAGGAATTCATTGCTGGATAACAACACGCGTGCGAACGCGGCCCAGGCGACGATCGAATTTGCTGGTTCTGAACTTTCCGCTCTCACCAGTTTGCGGTGGTAGACGTCCAGAAACGACAGCGTCTCGTTGACCTCGGTGTCGGGCGCGTCGCGGCCGAGCACGCTCTCGTAGGCGAGACGGACTCGCGAAGCATCGTCGCCTGGGGTGGCTAACAGCCGCTTAGCAAATGCCTCGGATTGTTCGTGGACAAATGCTGAGTTCATCAGGAACAACGATTGAGTTGGCGTGGTTGTCGGCAACCGTTTCGCCACGCTAGTGTTCGGATCGGCTGCGTCAAACATCGCCAGGAAAGGATGGCGTCGGTTTCGCTGGACCATCAGGTAAATACTGCGGTGATTGGATTCATAAACCGCATGAAATGGCCGGTGAATGGTAAAGGCCCATTGGTCGACCGGGGGAAACGGATGGGATTGTGGTACGGTGCGGTCAAGTTGTCCGCTAATGGCGAGCATCGCGTCGCGAATCGATTCCGCGTCCAGCGGTCGACGCGAGTAACGCCACAGCCAACGATTGTTTGGGTCGGCGGTAAGGTTTTTTGCGTGATCGTCACTCGCAAGCATGTAGGTGCGTGAATTCATGATTTGGCGATGAAGTGACTTGATCGACCAACCCGATTCAATGAACTCTGACGTCAACCAGTCGAGTAATTTGGGATGACTCGGGCGTTCCCCACGTGCCCCAAAGTCGCTTGGCGTGGTCACCAAGCCTTGGCCAAAGTGCCATTGCCAAACCCGGTTTACAAAAACGCGTGCGGTGAGTGGGTTCGAAGGGCGAGTCAACCAATGGGCTAGTTCCAATCGTCCGCTGCCAGACGCATCAGGCGGCAACAAGTCCCCGCCGAGGACATTCAAAAAACGTCGCGGAATTTCGTCGCCGAGTCGCTCGGGTTCACCACGTTGTTGGAGCCGCGTGTTGGTTGGTGTCCCCTCGCTGACACCGTAAGCGACGGCGTACGCGGGCGTCGCGGCAATCGTGTCGCGATGTTTGGTCGCTGCTGCCAATTGAGCATCCAATTCCGCCAATCGCTGTTCCGTCTCAGGGGCCGGTTCGGGGATCACCACAGGACCGCTGCCCGGGATCCCAAACGCGGTCTCTTGCAGCCCAAGGTTGTCAATGTCACGCGTCGGTGCGGGGCCGCTGACATGCCCGATTCCATCACAAATGAATGTATCGACGATCCCATCCCAATTGGGGCTGAGTGGTTTGTCGGCGAATTCACTAAGGTCGTCGATCGTGCCGACGATGCCCGCATAGGACTTCTTTTCATGGTCCAAGGTGATTCGCAACGTGTACCAAGTTCCTGGTTCAAGCGTGCGAATGACATCCCACTGTCCACCACTGCGAATCGCAAACTCGGTGGCGGTCACACTGCATTCGATGGCCAGCGATTGGACCACGCCGCGTCCCAGAAAGAAGCGATAGGCGGCTTGTTGTGTCGCGTCCGCCGCGGTTCGGAAATCGATCGTAAAGTGAATTTGTTTTTCCGGTTTCGCATGCAAGGCCTGATCAAAAGCGTAGCGGATACCATCGTGCGATCGACTTGTTCCCACACGGACACCACGTGTGCCTACCGGGTGAATGTGAGTGAAGGGACTTTGGGCATCGGCGTGGATTGTGTTCGGCCCAGAGGAGAGCCAGGACTTGGCGGGTGGTTTTCCAAGCGGTTGTTCCTCGAACCCGAGGTCGACGCCGCCAGCAAACGATTTGCCATCGAGCGCCGCTCGGTCTTGCTTTCGCTGTGCGATTTCCTCATCCAAACGTGCGAGTTTGTCGGCTTTGACTTTATCAAGCCGCGCGGCCTCGGCGGCGGGCACCAAGGGAGGAAAGTGGGCGGGCCGCTTGTGGACCTCGCCGCCGGGAAATGCCCATTTCGTGCTTTCAAAAATGCCGTACAGCGCATAGTAATCCTTTGCCGACACTGGATCAAATTTGTGATCGTGACAGCGGGCACAGCCCAGTGATAACCCCAAGATCGAGCGGCCTACCGAATCGATCACGTCGGCAAAATCGAGGTATTGATAGTCAGGCTCGGGGGCGTACCCGTAACGTTTTCCGATGGCAAGAAAACCGGTCGCGGTGACTCGTTCGGCGTAGCGGTCCGCAGGGCCGGCAGAGGCCAAGATGTCGCCCGCAATTTGTTCGCGAATAAACTCGTCAAACGGTTGGTCGCGGTTCATCGCATTGACCACCCAATCACGATACTTGCCTGCTTCTCGAACTGGATAGTCCGCGCCATCGCCCGCGGTGTCCGCGTAACGCGCGACATCCAACCAATGCCGTCCCCAACGTTCACCATAAGCGGGCGACTGCAGCAGTCGGTCCACCAGCGATGCGAATGCGTCGGGCGACGAATCGTTCAAGAATTGCTGGATCTCCGTCGGAGTCGGCGGCAACCCGGTCAAATCGAATGTGGCGCGACGGATCAAGGTGCGTTTGTCCGCTTCGCCAACCGAAGTTAACGCTTGTTTGTCAAGTTCCGCTCGAACGAAGGCATCGACCGGATTGGCCATCCAGCGTGTGTCGTTGACCTTGGGGCATGATGGCTTTGACAACGGTTGAAACGACCAGAACTGTTTTGCCGATTCGAGATCCATCGCGTCGGTCTCCGATCCACTGTCGGGTGTCTCGACACGTGGGTCGATGGCGCCATGTTTGACCCAGCTGACTAGGTCGGCAATCTGAGCCGAGGTGAGTTTGACTCCGTCGGGTGGCATCTGCGCCGCGTCACCCGAATCGTTAACCGCCTGGATCAGCAGACTGTTTTCGGGATCGCCGGGGATGATCGCTGCGCCGCTGTCTCCGCCGTGGAGCCATCCGTCGCGTGAATCGAGCCTGAGTCCTGATTCTTGTTTCTTTGGGCCATGGCATTCAATGCAGTGAGTGATCAGTAGCGGACGGATCTTGGATTCAAAGAAGTCGTCCGCATGACTCGTCGTGGGCTGCGGCAAGCAGAGAAACGCCCAACCAATTATCCCACAAGCGAAACGGACAAACGCTTGGTTACGTCGACGCTGTTGATGGATTGATTGCATCTCTATCCACTTTCTTCGTAACGGTTTGGCAAGGGCGTGCGTCGATGGCGGGGGAAGGTTGGGGGACGCACTTGGTGGGCAACTTGCCGGGGGCGGCAAGTCGATGATTCGAGGGCAGAGAGTGACCTATCTTCCTAAAAAACAGTCGCTCAGTCACTCGGACCTACTCTATACATCTTCGTGATTGTATCGCATTCGTACTCTACCGAGGGCGAATAATGTGGCGGGTCGAGGAAATCGGGCGGTTTTGCAGCTCTCGCGGCACCGCAATTGATAACGCCATCGCGCTGCGTCGACGGAGTGTGGTTGTTTCAGGAATCGCTGGGGTGTGCCCGATTTAGCAGGCCTAAGACGAATCCGCGGCATGACCTACGGAAGCGTCACGGCGACAAGCCGACCTCGGGCGTTGCGGGCGTAAACGTGACCGTCAAGCAGGACGGGGACGGTCCAGCAGCGGCCATCAAGAATCTCGGCTCGCGCGAGTTCTGTGTATTCCTTGCCCGTCGCCTCGGCGATCACCAGTTGGCCATCCTCACTGAGTAACACCAATTTTCCATCGGCGATCATCAGCGACCCGCAACCAAGTCCACGCTGCTGCCAAAGCACGTCGCCCGTTTCATGGTCCATGCAAATCAGTTGCACGACACGGCCGAGATTCGAATTGCCATCGAATCCATACAGATTGCCTTGATACAGGATGCTGTTGTTGAAGTGATTTCGCATCTCGCGGTTGTCGTAAATCAATTCCAACTTGCCGTCGGTCAGCCGAAATTTGCCGCAGCCGACACCATAGCCGGTCGAGATATAGATCGTGTCGTCCTGGACGATCGGCGTGGTTGAATTGGTGCGAAACGGCGAGGGCCAGGGGAAGGCGTCGATTTGTTTTCCGTTGCTGGCGTCGAGGATCCTCAAGCCATCCGAATCCAGCGTTGCGAGCATCGTATTGCCGTCGTGTTGAAAAACTTCGGCACATCCATAACCTGCGGTGTGTTTGGGCGTCTTCCAGATCAGTTCGCCGTTGGTTTTGTTATACGATGCGACTCGTCCGCCCTGCACGATGACTTGGTTGTTCACAAGGGTGGGCGAACTGTTGAAACCCCACTCGGGCAATTCGACGTCGAGGTCCTTTTGGAGTTCTCGCTGCCAGAGGACGGTGCCGTCTTCCGCACTTAGGCAGAACAGTTGTCCTTCTTTGCCAAGCGTATAGACGTGGTCGCCATCAATCGTCGGCGTTGCTCCGGGGCCGCCTTCGTAGAGGTTGTCGACCAATGCGGACGGGTAGCTGTGACTCCAGATCGTTTCGCCGTTGGTTTGGTTCAGACAATAAACCGTTTCCTCGCCGTCGTTGTGCCCCATCGTGAATAGCCGACCGTTGGCGATCGACACGCTGCTAAAGCCGATGCCGATTTCACGTTCCCAGGCAATCGGGAGTCCCGATTCCGGCCAATCGATCGACCAGCCGGATTCCTCTGAAACGCCGTCACGGCCATCGCCCAGCCACTGAGTCCAAGACGGTTCGGCGGCGGTGGTATGAAATGCGAAACAGCACAGGAAAATCCAGGAAACGGTGATGCGAATCATGGTTGCTCGGTACCGATAGGAGAGAGAGGCGGAAAGGGTAGGGCAGGGGTGACGACCAAAACGCGATGCCATGATTCTATCAAGGTTCGCGGTGAAAGGAGAATTCGTCGCTCTCGCCAGGGCAAGCCTGAGGGAAGCGACGACATGCTCGGTGTATCACGCTGCGTCGCCAGCAGCCACGAAGTGGCGACATGCTGTAGCCATGGGCGTCAGCCGATGGGGCACGTACGTAGGTAGGGGGTCATTGCAAGTCGAAGGACTGAGTTCCGAAGGATCGGCCATTGATCTGCAGCGTGACGTAGTGAATGCCTGGGTAAAGGGAATACGTCGTCGCGGCGTCTCGTAACACATGACGCTTTTTCAACGAGATTGTCTCGCCCTTCTTGATCTGAAGCTGTTTGATCTTGTGGACTTTAGGCGACGTGCTTCCATTGGCTTTGACGAAATCGATCACATAGTCGATCAGCAACGATTCGTTTTTGCGGCCCGTTATCTCAAACGTGAATTCGATCGCATCGCCTGGACGAACCTGAGGCGTGTGGATGACAAAATCCGTCACCGTAATCTTGGGGTTGGGGCTGAATCCGAGAAGTGCCAAGGCTTTGCGATCTCCTTGTTTGACCAAGGTTCGCAGCGCGTGTTTGCACATCCATTGCAGCTCCGACGCGTTTTGCTGCCCAAGCTGTTGCCACTGCTTTAGCGTTTCCAAAACCAAATCGGGATGCGTCTTGGCAATGTCATTGAGATGATTGGAAACCGATCGAGTGACATAGCGAGTGGGGTCAGCATGCAATGTGTTCAGCAGCGGAATCGCGGTGGTCGTATCGATCGACAGTCGGCCGGACCATGGAAGCCGCGGTCGTGTGCCTTCGCTGACCAGACGCCGTACATGATAGTTTCGGTCGGTTGACCATTTTTCCAGCGTGCTTAGCGTTTCGGTCGGGTGCGTGTTGATGAATGCGCGTATTGCGTCCTCCATCGAAAACCGCTGCGTGATTGCCTTGATCGTCCTGAGCGACAGTTTTAGGTGTCGTTTTTCGAGTCCATTGCGAACGACGTACTCTCCCAGCGGTGCGAAGATGAAGTCGCCAAAATCGTCATCGCGTTTGGTCGGATCCAGCGGCGGTGGCAGCGCGGCGGCGATTTGCTTTGCTGCCACCTTGTAGTCCGACACCAAGTATCGCTCCAGCGTGCTGGCGATATGAACGATTCGCTCTTTGAGTTCTAGCTTTTTTAAGTCCTTCATCGTCTCGGCGACGAATCCGGTTGCGTCAAACCGCGAGTCCGCCGCTTCAAAGCAGGACGCGAGATACGAGACGCGGTCCTGGTTGAACAGTTGGTCCTTCAAACTGAAGCCGGTTCCTTTCTGCGGGGCAGCCATGGTGGGGCGGTTTCCTTTGCGGCGGGGGCTTTCCGGGGAATCTTTACTGAGGGGGCGTGGTGGCCGCTAAACGCGGGGCCGAGCGGGTGAGGTTAGTTTAGTGAGAGTCGAGCTTACAAAAATCCCAACCCGACGCGTCGGGTTGGGATTTGCTGGGAAACACGGCAATGACGCAGCCTCAAAACTCATACTTCACGTTAAGGAGGGATGGTTCAGCGGTCTCAGGAGTGATGCCGGTTTGGCCGCCGGTCGACCACTTTAGCCGTGGGGCCGTAAAAGTAATGGAATCCGGAGACATCGTGGGGCAGTCGAAGGGATTTGACGTGGTTCTCAATTTCGGTCTGGGTGTCTAAACTTCGCAATATCCGTATGTCCTTTGGCT
>NZ_JBFHFD010000488.1:0-6505 GCF_041583735.1 Novipirellula sp. | reverse complement strand
TGGACTGACGATTGGCGGCTCCGATGGAAACGCGGAAGAAACAAGGTTGGCGGCGGACCGTTTTTTTCCGCAACATGATTTCGGTCGCCAGCTCGCCGAGGATCCGCATTCTGGATTTGCAAGCCCATGGATAAAACAAAGGTGTCAGGAGTCAAATACGAACAATGATTCCTGAAACCTTAGATTTCTCCTGAGACCTTCGATATCCCTCCTTGCTTTGCATTATCTTGATTTCGACATCTTGATTTCGACGTTCGGAAGCTCACTTTGGAGAATATCCAAAGAGCGATCGGGAGGAAGATCGCCGCTGATACTTAGTTTTTTCAACTTTCCAAGTTTCGAGATCTGCTCAAGTGGACAATTGATAAACAAATCACTATCAATAGCCAGTGACTGAAGGTTTGCCAGCCCGCTTAGCGGTTTAAGACAGCTTGGCGTAACGAGAGTCCCACTTATATTAAGTTCAGTCAATTTCGATCCTCTAAGGAGAGAAATGTGCTCGTCCGCGGTATTCGTTTGCAATAGGACTAGCAACTCAACGGAGTGCAGTAACTCATAGGTAAAAACCTCGCGTTTCAATTTGCATCCGTCAAGTCGCAATACTCTCAGAGAGGGCAAGACTAGATTCTCAAGACCAGAGCCATCTAATGGGTTGAATCCTACATCAAGCAAGATCAGTCCCTGTAACCCATTGAGGAACGACAAATCAGAGTCATTAAAATCAGAGTTTTGTATGGTCAAGACCCGTAATCCCGAGCCGAGTCCATGTTCGACATCTCTTCCAAAGGTATTTCGTTCTCGAATCAAACGCAGATTTAGCAGTAACAAAGGATCGAGTTTTCGATCGGTAAACTCGACTCCGTACACACCTGGATAGGAACGTGCCCCGCCTACGTTGTATTGCTCAACAAATGCTTTGGCGCGTTCGTCGAGCCTCGATAGAGCGCGGTGCACGACGATATTCAATCGTCTGCCTCGTTTGTCTATTCCAAATCGAAACTCCTCGTACTCCAAATCCACGAGCGAATCTAAACAGCTTGCCGCGAAACGCCAATCAAGGCTATAAACATTCCGAGCCAAGAATGAGACAGTGTCCTCTAGCGGGTGGACATCCTTTTCAACAATCTGAGCGACGATGTCCTGGACTAAGTAATAGCGAGACGCCAATAATCCGTCGGGAACTTTCTCTAAACCCACCTCGACGGCATGTTCTTCAAATTCCCCGTCGCTCGACGTTGCCCATCCGACCACCGCCAGTTCCTCGGCATCAACGACGTTGATGTTCAGCGGCAAGACAAGCATACAGATTGGCAGCCATCGCCATACACGGATCGGCAATCTCGTCATAATGGATAGTCTCCGTGATGGATAAGGGGGCCACCAAGCACAACGTCATTCGAGTTTTGATCGTGCAAAACTCCTCTAAAATCATTGAAGATTTCCCCAAGCCTCTGGTCAAAGTCCGCACCTGTGGACGGATCCGTTGTCAGTAGAGACGTCAATCGATACTGATCGCTTGCACGGATGTGGCACATGCTTGCGTCGATGGGACAGACGTTTGCACTGAGGCGACAAGCGTTTGCATCGATGAGGCAAGAATGACGTGAGCGGAATCGTATGCTTAGCGAGATGTCATGTCAAACAACTTTTCGTCAAAGCCTAAGGTTATCGTTCGCACTGCTTCCTGACCTCTTTTTATCCAGGCCAGCGTCGCCGCGGTTCAGCGCGGCAATATCTGCAAAATGTCCTTCACTTTTAGCGTTGTCTTGAAGGTGACTCGCGGCATGCCTAAATCGGGAATCGATTGGTCAACGGTTTCGCTAATCGCCAACATGATCCTCGCAGTGTGCTGAAACTGTTTTAACCGGATCACTTTCTCGCTCAAATATTCCGGCGTCCAAAATCCGATCACTTCCAACAGCACTTCGCCATGCTTGGGATGCTTCAGCGAGAAGTCGGGAGTGAACACGGTTTGGGCTTGGTGTAGCACCGTGCCCTCACGTCGGAGCATCCAACCGTCGGTTTGGTTCTCTGCTTGCAGTTTGTTCCATTGACGCCAAAATGTTTCTTCCAACTGGCTGTCGAAATCATTTGGTTGGACTTCGCTTCGCAGTCCATCCGTACTGCTCAGTCGCAACGCAAATCGCCGTTTCGCGGGTCCAAGCACCGTCGCTTGCATCCGCCAATCACGTGTTGCTAACAATCCTGGCAAGAACCGAGCGAACGCGACGCCGTAGCGACGAGTTTGACGCAGCAGCGACGCAGGTCCGTTCAACTGAAACACATAACGATCGCCTTGCCGCGTGATCGAGTGCATCAGCCGCGCCAGCTTGGCGTAACGCAAGATCATCTTGAAATCGTCGCCGGCCCAAACCGTCATCGACAATGCTCCGTACAGCGCCGTCTGAGTTTGCGCGACGTTGTAACGTGACAGTAAACCCGCAGCATCGAGATTCTCGGGCGGTTTTCGAAGTCGATGAAACTCGATCACATCGGCAAACAGGCTGGCTTCGATCTCCTCCCAACTTTTGCCAAGTTCTGCTGCAATCTCTGCTTTCGTGTTCGTTTCGTCATGGTCAAACAATTGGTCACGCGTTTGCACTAGCGGATGTTTGGTTGCCGCCAACGAGAACACGCGTTGTCTGAGTTTGGCGGATGCAGCGGATTTGTCCTGATGAAACTCGCTCGCGTCATCCAGCAATTTGCAAAACGCGGCAATCCGTTTTGCTGGACAATCCATAACACCCTGCAGCGAACGCCGGACGCGGTCATGCAGATGCTTGCGTACTTCCCCAATATTTTCTCGATAGATCTTCAGCATTTCCTCGGCGAGCCGCGGGTAATGCCCGTGAGTCGAGCGAGTCAAGCGATCAGGGGTGACCGTCAGACGCGAAAAATCGTACTCCAGCAGAGATTGTTCTTTGGTCAACATCTAAGGCTGTCAGTGCTTGCGAAATGCGTCGTCACGCCGACGCGAACGAGACCGCACTTCGTCACGCGTCCCGGCGGTCACGATCTCGTAGAAACAGGCACGGCCAAAGCGGTTCTTGCGTACCACGCGTCCAAGTCGTTGCAGCGCTTGGCGTGTACTGCTGCCGCCACCGACAACGATCGCGACGTTGACCTCGGGTAAATCGACTCCCTCGTCCAAAACGCGGTTGACAACCAATGCGGGGTAACGCCCTTCTTTTAACCCAGACAAAATTTCTTGTCGCTCGCGTTTGCGACAATGGCTCAGTAGACATGGGATCAAGAAACGTAGCGATACGTCGCGAGCCATTGCGTTGGAACCACAGAAGACGATCACCGGTTCGCCGGCGTGAAGTCGAAACAGGTCTTCGATGACTCGCAGTTTTTCTTCCGCTCGGTCTTCGATGGAACGTTTGGCGTGAAAGGCAACCATCGCCGCACGGGCGGCGGGGTCATGACCGCTTTCGCTGCACAACGCTGGCCAATCGTAGGACGAGTCGTCCTTTCGTCGCTCGGCAACAAACTCACGAACCGTATTGCCCAGCGATTCATAGCGTGTTCGCTCATCACTCGATAAGTGCACGGCCATCCGCACGATGTCGTAATTCGCAAGTGTTTTGCCTCGGGCGGCCTTGATCGCTTGCGTGTAGACCCGGGGACCGATGATTTCATTGAGCAATTCGTGTCCCCCGTCGCGACGCTCGGGGGTCGCGGTCAAGCCGAGTCGATAGCGGGCCGCGGACATGCGGGCGGCATCCTGACGCATCGGCCCCGGCAAATGATGGCATTCGTCAAAGATGATGAACTCGAATTGGTTTCCCAAACGCGGCATGTGGATCGTCGCACTGTCGTAGGTGGTCACCGAAACCGCGCTGACGCGGTGCACGCCATCGCCAATGATCCCGGCATCGATCCCGGTCGCATTGCGAATCCGGTCGTGCCACTGGTACATCAAATCACGAACCGGGGAAACGATCAAAACGCTTGTGCTGACACGGCAGATCGCGTGTAGCGCCACCTCGGTTTTTCCCGTCCCCGTTGGCATCACCACGACGCCACGGCGAGTTTCCATCCAAGCCTCGAGCGCCTCGTTCTGGTCTGGTCGCAACGTGTGCAGCTTCGCCGAGGCAAAGCGAATCGGTGTCCAGTGTGCGACGTCGTCCGACCAATTTGTCGCCAGTCGGTTTTGCAAACACTCGATCACATCGCGGTAATGCATCGCGTCGGTCCGCCAGCAGCCACTGCGAGGGTCATGCATCCACAGCGGTTGGGTCCACAATCGCTCGATCAACTGTTTTTCAACGCCCGAGAGCGTCAACGTCCCCTCCTGAAACGCAAGCCGCGTCGGCGCTGAAACGGGAGCGAGTGCGTTCATGGTTGACAGATCATAGGTTGGCGTGTGTCGCAGATGACGGTGATTCAGCGAGAGATCGAACCACTGCGCCGATGACGGCGGTGAAGTAACCGGGGACCATCAAGAGCAGGCTAATAAATGGAGCCACCAGCGCTGTGGAGAAACCTGCAGCAATGTCGGCAGGTTTCGGCGTCGCACTGCTCATTGCCATTACGGTAAACGCAGAGATTGCACCTTGGAACACTGCGAACAGACCGATCAACAAAGGGATGTGAACCACTAGAACGAGTGCCGCAGCCGCCATGGCTCCCTTGCCGCGAACCACAATCATCAACGCGACAACGAAGCTCAAAAATGCTGTTAACGGCAATAGCACAAGGTAGGCTGGCCCAAGTGCGACAAATATCCACTGCAGCAAAGACTGTTGAACGGGTTCGGCTTCGTGCATGAATGCTTACCTCGCAAATTGCAATGGATCGGATATCAACGCCGATTCGAGCATTGAGAATTGGTCATCCAGAATACCACGGAGGGCATTCGGAGTAAAATTCACTGCGTGTTGCGTGTCGTGTTAGGGCTGTGGAAAAGGCTAGAAAACCAAGGACGCTAAATCGAGTGCAGGTGCATACTTCCTCGCTAGTAGCATGCTAATTTACACCGGACTTTCCCGATTGGTTATGAAATTGTCCGCTTCATCTTAACTTCGTGCAGTTCTGAATACATGTGACTCTCGAAACGGTCTGAAACTGCCTCGCTGATGATTTGAAAGCCAAGCTTCTCAAAGATGGGAACATTTTCGGTTTCCTTAATCGTATTAAGAACGATGGCAGTGCGAGCAGTGGTTAATGCACAAGATTCGATCCAATCTAACAGGCGACGGGCGATGCCCTTTTGTTGAAAGTGGGGGTGAACAGCCAGCCCAATCACATGCAAGTAACCTTCGTGGCTGTCACCTTGAACCGTGGCAACGACTCGATGGTCAAGCTCAGCGACGAGCCGTGTCCCTTCCTTCTGAAGAAGTAGTTGGCGAGCGACGGTATGTACGCTCGGTCGGTAGATCGATCGCAGTGGGGTGAATGCCGCGTGGAACACCGCAGCCATCGCGTCGTCATCCTCGGCCGTCGCCTTGCGGATCGTGATCGAAGGTTGCATTTGCTCCTCAGCCAAAACACTGTGCTAGCAAATCTGTGATGCTGGAATTTGACCTGTTTGCTATGGTTTTTGCTGTCAAAACCGGCTCGATATTCTGTCTTTCACGCTAGGATGGAATTGTGCTACGGTTCCAATGCGCGGACCCCTTTACTCGAATTCCTTCTGTTTCTTGGCTCCTATGTTAGGCGAATACCACGTCGGCCGCTGTACCCGCAATTGCCATTCGCTGCACCGCCCGTTGCGCGAAGGCGAGTGGTATTACTCGGTCGTGATGGAATCAGGGGACGATTACGTACGTCGCGACTTTTCGGCCGAAAGCTGGAAAGGGCCGCCTGAGGACGCGATCGGGTGGTGGAAAAACCGGATGCCCAAGGCTTCGGAAAAGAAGCTTGTGTTGGCGCCGCCGGAGGTCTTGATCGATCTGCTACGCCAAATGGGAAACTTTCCCGACAAAGCAAAAACACGTTACTTGCTGGCGATCATGTTGATGCGTAAACGGCTGGTGCGTCCTTGGGAAGGCACAGCCGATGATTCGCTCGAAGAGGGGGCGATGCGTTTGGAAGTGCTGGCCGATCAGTCGACGATCGATGTGATGCCCTGCGAAATCAACCGCGCCGAATCGGACTCGATCCGTGACGAGTTAAACGATTTGCTTTACTGCGAAGCCGATGTGGTTAGCGACGACGACGAAACATCAACCCGGTAACGGTCCCAGGAGAAAAGCAAGGATGCGAACATGGCTGTGGATCGGAACGTTGATGATCTGTTTTGTCTCGGGTGGAGCGACATGCGCCCGCCGCGAGGCTCCGGTACCGTTCCCACCGCCTCCGGTTGCCTTCGATCAGACACCCAGCTTGGACGAATTGGCTGGGGTTATGAACCGCACCGGTTCGATCCAGCAGTTGTCGACCAACACCGCCTCGGTCGAAGTCTTGTCGATGCCGAACATTCCGAAGCTCAGTGCCACCTTGAGTCTGCAGCGAGAGCGTCGCTTTCGCCTGCGAGCCAGTTTGCCGAT
This sequence comes from Novipirellula sp., assembly GCF_041583735.1. Taxonomy (NCBI): domain Bacteria; kingdom Pseudomonadati; phylum Planctomycetota; class Planctomycetia; order Pirellulales; family Pirellulaceae; genus Novipirellula; species Novipirellula sp. The sequence goes on along the minus strand of NZ_JBFHFD010000488.1, from coordinate 11 downwards.
CGTGTTGGGGG
>NZ_JBFHFD010000487.1:0-6513 GCF_041583735.1 Novipirellula sp. | reverse complement strand
GTCTGCCACTTCCAATTCTCAGGTTTTTGGTAGTACTGAGAAATACGTTGATAGAATTCGCGTGAGATGCCACCAATTGCAGCCTTATTGCCAATGTCGGTCTGGCCGAGTCCGCCCGTAGTCAAACCACCAATTCTCGAACTCGGTTCGATCACGATGGCCGAGCCGCCGAGTCGCTCGACTTGCACGGCTGCCACGATACCCGCAGCGGTGCCGCCATAGATCACGACATCGTAGACCTTGGTGTCACTGCCACTCTCGTTCGCATGCACCACCGAAGGCAATAGCGTCACGGCAGCCATCACTAACACAAGCCAATTCGCGAGGACCGATTGCGTTGGCAGGATACGATTCGAATTAAAGATTAATTTCATGGGGGCGGAAACCTCAGCAGGTAGAGAAAAAGAGGGGGAGCCGGGGGGAGGCATGCAGACGAACGGGGCGAACAAATCGCAATTCGGCGGACAGGGATTCTACGTGAAGCCCACTGAATCGCAAACGAATTGCCGGTTCGGATTCCGTGAATCGCGAGAATTTCTTGCCCCCCGAGGAAACTCCGTCTTGTCTGGCAGGATGGATTTGCGGCCTTCATCCGGTATGTCGTGCAGAATGCCCCCCTATCGTATAGACTAACGATTCCCGCCTTCGAGTAATTTCCCACCTAGAATTGCCCGCCTAACAAATTCACGCGAAAGTCTATGTATTTTCGATTCAGCATTCTGTGGCTGAGCTGTCTCGTGCTCATTGCCAATACGGTTGCCGAGACGCCAGCGCCGGCAAACGCGACGCTGGACAGCGCAGAGATCGCATATTTCGAACGGAAAATCCGACCGCTACTCAGCGAACACTGCTACGAATGTCATTCCGAAGACTCCGACACGGTGCAGGGTGGATTGCGATTGGATTCGGCGACCGGAATTGCCCAAGGCGGCGATAGCGGTCCCGTGCTCGTGGCCGGATTCCCCGAGCAAAGCTTGCTGGTGGAAACGATCCTATACGACGACGACATTCAGATGCCGCCCAAAGGAAAATTGGCGGATCACGAGATTGCCGAACTGACCGGATGGGTCAAACGTGGCGCTGCATTCCCACCGTCAAACACAGCGTCAGACACAGCGGCGATTCGCAGCCTCGGTGGTATCGACTATGCCGAGGGACGCCGATTTTGGTCGTTCCAACCTGTCGTACCACAACCGCTGCCCGCCGTGAAACACTCTGAATGGCCGCGAACACGAATCGACTCGTTCGTGCTCGCTGCGATGGAACAACACGATCTTACCCCATCGCCACCCGCGGACCGCGTGACGCTTGTTCGCCGATTGTATTTCGACGTCACCGGTTTGCCGCCAACTTCCCAACAGCTGCAGGCGTTTCTCGAGGACACGTCACCCGATGCGTACGAGCACCTTGTCGACACGCTTTTAGAATCACCACAATACGGCGAAAAGTGGGGTCGATGGTGGTTGGATATGGCGCGTTACACCGATCGCACTGCCAGCTGGTTGCCACAGACCAGCCAAGCACATCTGTATCGCGACTGGGTCGTTGACGCGTTTAACAATGACCTGCCCTACAACGATTTTATCCATCGTCAACTTGCGACCGACCTCATGCCACGGACGGGACCGGAGGACCTGCCCGCCCTTGGCTTCCTAAGCCTCAGTCCGACGTATTGGAAAGAACCCAAATTGCCATGCGAGATCATCAAGGTGATCGTGGCCGATGAATGGGAAGAACGGGTCGACGCGGTCACTCGCTCGTTTCTCGGGTTAACGGTCGCATGTGCGCGGTGTCATGATCACAAGTTTGATCCGATCAGCGCAGACGATTACTACGGCTTGGCCGGCGTGTTCGCCAGCAGTCGTCACGTCGAGCGTCCCGTGATCGATGAAGAACGCTACGAACCCGTCCGTTCAGCAAAGCAGGCAGTAAAAAAATGGGAAGCCGAAATTGCTAAACTGAAAAAGCAAAAGCCGCTTCCTCAAGAAAGCATCGACGCGTTAATCGCGAAGATCGCAGAGATCAAATCCACAACGCCGCTCTATGACACGCCGATGGCGAACGCGTTGTCCGAAGAATCGATGTACGTGGTTCGCGCGGGTAAAACGCCCCAAGAGGGAACGCGATTTGAATACCGTCCCGAACCTCGCGATCTACCGTCGTTCATCCGTGGCAATCCGAATCGTCCTGGTCCCATCGTTCGCCGCCGGTTTCTAACCGTGTTGAGCGAAGATTCACGCCCTTTTGAAAACGGCAGCGGACGTTTAGAGTTGGCCGAATCGATTACCAACGATGCCGCGTCGCTGGCCGCCCGCGTGTTCGTCAATCGCGTCTGGTTGGCTCACTTTGGTCAAGGAATTGTCGACACCCCGAGCAATTTTGGCCAACAAGGCAGTCGCCCAACGCATCCGCAATTGTTGGACGATTTGGCGGCCCGGTTCATCGAAAACGGTTGGTCGATCAAACGACTACATCGCGACATTCTGATCTCTGCCACGTGGCAGCAAAGCTCGGCCGATTCGCCACAGCGATCCCACATCGACCCTGAAAACGTTTGGCTAGCGCGAATGAATCGACGACGGCTGACGTTCGAAGAGTGGCGTGACGCGATGTTAACGGCAAGCGGCCGACTCAATCCCAACCTTGGTGGCCCATCCATCACGCTCGACTCATCGGCGAACACGCGGCGAACGCTGTACGCCACCGTGAATCGACGCGATGTCTCGCCGACCTTGATGGTGCACGATTTCCCCGATCCGACTCAGCACAGTCCGGCACGCATGGCCACGGTCACCCCGCTGCAAGGATTGTATGCACTCAACGGTCCACTACTGACGCAGCAAGCCAAATGGATTGCCTATCAGCTCGAAGCAGAGAGTCCCGGTAACGAACCAAGCAAAATCGCAGCGGCCTATCGGCGACTCTTTTCGCGCGCACCTCACGACCACGAAATCCACCTGGGAATGGACTATCTGGCCGATGCGAAATCCGAATCGAAATCGGACCGCTGGCAACAATACATCCATGTATTGCTGGCCACCAACGAATTCACCTTCATTGATTGATGCATGATGATGCCCCCCTCGCAACCAAACGCTTCCTCGCTTGACCGACGCCGCTTGCTGCAGCAATTTGGGGGCATGCTGGGAGCCGCCGGCATGATGCCGTCCCCCTTGGCGGCATCCACGGCGGGTTCGATTGCAGGTTCGGGGCCTCATTTTCCTGCCAAAGCGAAACGCGTCATCCACTTGTTTATGAACGGCGGCCCCTATCAAGGCGATCTTTTTGATCCCAAACCGGCGTTGGAAAAGTATGCAGGCACCAAACCTGCGGGTGCCGATCTGTTGACCGAGCGTCCCACCGGAGGCTTGTTGCCATCGCCGTTTAAATTTCAGCAGTGCGGTGAAAGCGGGCTGCCGGTCAGCGAGTTGCTGCCGCAATTGAGCCGACACATCGACGACATTTGTGTGATCAACTCGGTCCATGCCGACAATCCCAATCACGGGCCGGCACTGTTACAGATGAACAACGGCACCATTACTCCGATGCGGCCGAGCATGGGGGCATGGTTTCTATACGGACTGGGCACCGAGAATCCGAATCTGCCCGGTTACCTCGTGCTGTGTCCTGGCCGTCCCGTGCGGTTTTCGATCCTCTGGAACAGCGCCTTTTTGCCATCGCAGTACCAAGGGACCTACATCAACCATTCGACGATCGATCCCGAGAAGATGTTGCCGCACTTAAGTAATACTCAGTGGGACCACACGACTCAGCGTCAACAACTCGATTTGCTGCAACAGCTAAACGGCGCACACGTGGCAACGCGAGGCAACGATTCGATCCTGAAAGCGCGTAGCGAAGCGATTGAAACGGCCTATCGAATGCAGTTCGAGGCGAGCGATGCATTCGACCTGAATCGGGAATCCAAACAGACTCGCGATGCCTATGGCGCTGGCGAGTTTGCGAACGGTTGTTTATTGGCGCGTCGAATGGTCGAACGTGGCGTTCGCTTTGTTCAAGTGTATTACGGCAACGGACAACCTTGGGACACACACAGCGGCCACAACACTACCGTGCCCAAGCTTTGCAAAAACATCGATCAGCCCATCGCTGCATTGATCGCCGATTTGAAACAACGTGGGCTGCTGGATGATACGCTGATTGTATGGGGCGGTGAATTTGGCCGGACACCCGTGTCCGAGAATGGCAACGGTCGCGATCACAATCATCACGGTTTCACGATGTGGATGGCCGGTGGAGGCGTCAAAGGTGGAACTCGCTACGGCGAAACCGATGACTTTGGATTCAAAGCGGTCATCGACAAGGTGCATATTCATGACTTGCACGCTACGATGTTGCACCTGCTTGGGCTCGACCACAAACGACTCACCTATCGCCACGCCGGTCGCGATTTTCGCTTGACCGATGTCCATGGACGCGTGGTGCACGAGATCATCAGCTGATTGCAGGATGCAAATGCACGCGGCTGATTTGACGCAAGACTTCACATGATGAGCAAACTATGCCAAAACCACTTCGATCACTTTTCGCTCTGATAGTCCTGTTGCTTGCGGCAACGCCCCCCGCCACGGCGGCGGAATCGGGAATCCACTTTTTTGTTGCTCCCGACGGTGCGGACACACAACCAGGAACGCAGTCATACCCCTTTGCATCAATGACGCGTGCCCAACAAGCGGTCCGCGACGCCCGCGTTTCCCGTCCCGACCAAGCGGTTACCGTCCATTTGCAACCGGGGCACTACACGCTCGATCAAACGGTCCTGTTCACGCCTGCCGACTCAGGCCACTCAGCCGAGCGTCCCGTGCGTTACCAGGGCATTGGCGATGTGGTGCTGTCCGGTGGCCGGCAAATTTCGGGGTGGCAAACCGATCCACAACATCCTGGGCTCTGGAAAACTCGTGTTGCTGAGCCGAAACCGGGCGATAACCAAGATTGGCGTTTTGAACAATTGTGGGTCAACGGCCGTCGAGCCTCGCGAGCGAGAACTCCGAACGAAGGCGATTTTCACACGCTGCTCGGAGTCAGCGAGGTGCCGATCCCAGGATCCAAGCGAATGCTGACGCACACATTCGCCGCCCAAGCGAATGACTTGGCCTCACTGAAAAACGTCGATGCCCCATCACTACGCGATGTTCAAGTCGTGGTCTATCACAAATGGGACACGACCCGTGAATGGTTGCAAACCAATGACGCGCAACGGCATCTGTTCACCACAGAGGGTGAAATCATGAAGCCGCACAATCCAATGAAGCGTGATTGTTTGTACTTCGTCGAAAATTATCGCCAGGCACTCGATGCGGCGGGCGAGTGGTTCTTGGATCGCGATGGATGGCTGTACTATCAACCGCGCCAAGACGAGTCGATGACAACCGCCAACGTCGTTGCCGCCGGTGTGCCGCGGTTGTTCGACATTCAAGGTGACATCAATGATCCAAAAAAACGTGTCAAACACATCTATTTCGACGGATTGAAACTGCAACACGCGGAATACCGTATCCCCGAGATCGGTATCCGCTCAAATCAAGCCGCGATGAATGTGGACGCAACCGCAATCCAGTTGGATGGCGCCGAGGACATTCGCTTCACCGCATGTTCGGTCGAGCATATTGGTGGCACAGGTTTTTGGTTTCGTAAAGCGTGTCGCGATTGCCGTGTCGAGCGGACACAGGTTGCCGACGTCGGAGTCAGCGCGGTCCGTATTGGCGAGATGAGCTTAGTTCCAGAACTGGTTCGCACCGGCGGCATCACCGTTGACAACTGTATCCTGCACAGCGGCGGACGGATCCTGCCGCACGCCGTGGGTGTTTGGATTGGTCACAGCAGCGATAATGTGATCACGCACTGTGACGTGGCCGATTTCTACTATACCGCCGTGTCCGTGGGGTGGCGGTGGGGCTACGCCGAAAGTGGCGCCAAACGAAACCGCATCGAATACAACCACTTGCATCACATTGGATACCGCATCCTCAGCGATATGGGAGGCGTCTACACGTTGGGCCCAAGCGAAGGCACCTCGGTTAGCCACAATGTGATCCATGATGTCTATGCAACCCGTTATGGCGGATGGGGACTCTACCCGGATGAGGGCAGCTCCGACATCGTTTTCGAAAACAACTTGGTGCACGACGTTCGTGACGGAGGCTTCCATCAACACTACGGCCGCGAAAACATCGTTCGCAATAACATTCTGGCGTTTTCCGAAGAAGGCCAAGTCGCCGTGACGCGAGCCGAACCGCATCTGTCGTTCACGTTCGAACGAAATCTAGTTTACTTTGACGATGGTCGGCTGCTCGGTTACTCGGGTTGGCAAAACGGTTCTAAAGTCGCCATGAACCAAAATCTGTATTGGCGTTCCGGTGGCCAAACGATTGATTTTGCCGGTAAAACGTGGCAGCAATGGCGTGACGCCGGACACGATCAAGATTCGATCGTTGCCGATCCGATGTTCGTCGATCCAGATAATCGCGACTTCACGTTGCGAGCGGGGTCGCC
>NZ_JBFHFD010000486.1:0-6514 GCF_041583735.1 Novipirellula sp. | reverse complement strand
GTTCGAGGGGTATCTTCGAGCATCACGATCGTTTGATCGGCCGCTCGCGGAGCATCGTTGACCGGTTGGACCTCGATTGTCACCGTCGCAAACAAAGTCGATGACAGAATCGAATCGATCGCACTTTGCTGCGTCGCCAATCGATAGGTGAAGGTATCGATTCCAACAAAGTCAGGCAGCGGTGTGTAAGTAAAGTCACCAGTCGCTGAATCGAGCACCAAAGTACCATTGGAAACATTTTGCCCCAACAACACGGTCACGGGCGTGATGACCAGAGGACTGATTACGTCGTTATCGAGTACCGATGGAATGACATCGGGTGCATCATTGGTATCGAGCGTGCCATCTTCGCTAATCGTATAGTGTGTCGATGGCGATGTTGGATCATCGACTGGCACAGGCAATGGGGCATTGAGAATCTGTACTTCATAATCTTCGACTTCCCCGCCGACGGCCAACCCGGTCGGCTGCAATCCGCCTTCGGGTGAAATTCGGAAGCGAGCCCAAGTCCGTTTGTCGGTCGTACCGGCCGGTGTCTTGACGTTGAAGATGGTCGGATTCGTCGCGTCAGTGACCAAAACATTGTCAATCACTTTTTCGAGCGTGGGATGGAACACGCCGTTTCCATCAAAGTCAATCCAAGCACTGACGTAGCCCGTGCCGGTAACGCTGACCGGAATCTGAGCGCCGGTTGGATCTTGAGGATTCAAGAAACCGAGGATATCGGCCTTGTTGGTCGTCGTGCCAGTGACCCCTGGCTTCAGGAACACGATGAAATCAGTGGTGCCGTCGTTATAGACACCGACGTTCACACCGTCTTCGTCATCCCGATTGAAGATCTCGATCGTATCAGCACTTCCCGCAACCGCTTGCACAACCAAGGAATCGCCAGCAGCGTTCATTTCCGCATTGATTTTGGCGATCAACTTCGCAGCGATCAAATCCGCAGTATCGGTTGCCGCAAACCGCACCGGAATATTTCCGACGCCTGGTGCGATGCCTGCAGGTACAAGCTCGAACTGTTTGGCAACGCGTCCGATATCGATCGAGACAACATCCCCAGCGGATGGCGGGTTGGCAAGCGAATCGATGCGGATGATCGTGCCGCCGGTTGCCGTGGCATGCGTTTGGATATCGAAGATCGCCGACGCACTTGGTGAGGTTGCGACCACAGTCGCCGGCGTATCATCCATCCCGCCGGTGAGCAGCGCCGAGTCATTTTCGGAGTCGACATAACTACCCAGTCGTGGCGATGCATTGTTGATGATCGCGTGACGAGCAGCGTTATTGGCCAGCAGCGTGCCATACACATTGGCGCTGCCGGCTAGTTTGGCATCGCCGAAGTCCAAAGGCACTTCGGGCAGAATGATGGTGAACTTCGTCGTCCCATCGGCTTGATTGTCTCGCAACGCATTGCCCGCGTTATCGGCGATCACATTGTTGTCGAACGTGATCTCGTAAACGCCTGCAGGTTCCCACAGTTTCGAAAACGGCGTCAGCCGCAACTCACCCGTCAACGCGTTGTAGCCCAGGGTAAAGTCAACACCTTCGGTCAACGTGATGTTGTTCCGACGAACGGTAATGGTCGATGGATTGACCGAGGCTGGATTAATTCCCGTCCCTTCAAACGGTGCGTTCGGCCCCGCACCGTCATTCAGCAAGAACACAAACGAATCCACAATGGGATTATTTAGATGCACCACGGTGAGGTTGGGGTCACGGTCCTCACGAAGCGTGTTGGCATAATCGATTGGGTCGAGGAGCACGACAAAGGGCTGTTCGAGGTCCGATCGATCGACCGCACCGCGATCGACAAACACATTGGATCCACCTCCCCCAGGATTATTGGACGAGTTGATACGCAACTGGCCAAAAACATCCAAATTAGGCGCATCGATGGTTGAGATGGCAATTCCGAGCTCGGTTTTGAACGTGACATAGTCAAACCGGTCTTCAAGCTGGTTCAGCGAACTGTCGAGCGCTAACGAGGTGCCAACGAGGTAGTAATTGTCATTGGCAGCATCCACGAACAACGGCGTTCCCGGAGCTTGAACGATGGCATCCGTTCCGGTTGGCCCGTTGGTTCCATTGTCTTGGAAATAGTTTGAACGAATCACCACAGGCTGAGCTGTGGTACTTCGAATCCCAGTACCAAAATCCGTAATGATGTTATTCATCAAAGTCGGACTTGAATTGCTGGTAATATCGAATCCGATCCCGCCGCTTCCATCGCCAACAAGCGTGTTATTGACAAATCGGCCGAACGGGACGGGACGAGTGGGATTGACGTTTGCTTCACCGGCGAACCGAATCGCGGAATCGCCCACGATGACATTATTCTGAACCACGATTCCCGGAACCAAACGGTTGGAATCGACGGTCGGGAAAAGTCGGTCCACTTGAGGGAAATGGATGGTCGAACCGGGGTGTGGCATTCCACCACTGACTTGTTCGGTTCCCGGTTGAACATTAATACCGAGCGTCCCTGAGTCACGGATCACGTTAGAGTCGACAATGAACATGCCCTGAGCTCGCTCGCGGTTTTTATCCCCTAGCAGACCGGTTCCGCCCTGCAAAACCTGAATATCGTCGATAAACGCCGCGTCGGTTGCCGAATTGACGGGGGTACCATCAGAGGATGCAAACACCCAACTGAAAACCGTATTCGCTGGATCCGTGAACGGGAAACTGACGACACGATAGCCGGTGTCACCGGTTGCAAACGAAGTGTCAGCGTTGCCACCGGACTCATCACCTCCGGTTGGCAATAACGCTTGGGGACGACCATTGATCAAAAATCGCAGACCGTTATCGCCACTGGGACTCGAAGTGCGGTACGCAAATTGAATCACACCGGCGCCGGCGCCGACGCCGCCCAACTCGAGCGGAGTCGCCTGGTAAACGCTTAGCGGCCGCACGCTCAGCGAACCTGACTTTAAACTCTGCGTGCCAGTAAAGGGCTGGTCCGTCGACGGTGCCCAAGGCGAAATTGCGATCGCCGGGATCGCCTGACCTTGGATTTCGATCGCGGTGGGCGTCCACATGAAGCTGCCGTCGGCAGGCTCAAACGCCGTGGTCGCGGTCGATACGACATCGAGCGTGTGGTTGTCATTGGTATCAAACGTGGTGCCGATGATAACAGGCGCGGCGGTCGCATCAGGCAAAAATGCGTATTCGCCGGCTCGCCGGATCTCTAATTGATATGGCCCCGATAAAATGTCGGGCAAAGCAGATGGGTTGTTATCGTTGGTTCGACCGCTATCGAGATTCGTGATACCACGATCGGTGTTGCCTGCGGGTCCGGTTACCATTTCGCCCCGTTCCGCGAAACCGACAATGATATCGTCGATGTAGAATCCTTCGTATTGGTTGTCCTGACTACGGATGGATCGTGTGCCGTTCTTGAATTCACCAAAGGTCGAATCGGTTCCGCCAAGCGACGAATCGTCCATGGCTCCGGCAGTACTAAAGTCAACACGAATCTGGATATTCGGTTCACCGGCGAAGGTTGACATGTCAACACGCGCCTGACGCCAATTCCCGGAATTATCAAATAGCTCTTGAACGATTTGATGATTCTCGGCACGTGGAAAATCAGCGTTCAATCCGGCATCGGACAAATGCGAAAGGAAGCCAGGCAACTCGGCAAAAGGCCCGCTCGTATTCGCCGCACTCAGTTCTGAGTTATTGGTTGCCACCAATTCCCAGGTAACTCCGCCGTCGCGGGATGCAAAGACGCGTGCACTATCACGGAACGGATCGGTGCCGTCATTGTTGTTACTTGAACCGTCGTCGTTCTCGGTTTCCAAGAAGTAATTGAAGTACAACGTGGGCCGATCCTTCGCGTCGGCCCCCGCAAGGGAGAATCCACTTGAAACCAAACTTCCCAGCCCACCGCCAGGGAAGTTGTATGAGTTGCGGATGTCGGTGTTGCTACTAAGGTCGGCGTGTTGGACCGTCGTGCGAATGCCTAATTGAGCGTTCGTTCCCGCACGATAATTGATGTAGCTATCGCTGTTGCTGGTGGGGTTTTGAACCCATTGTTCGAAACCGAAATGGAAACTTAATCCACCATTGGCTTCGTTGACGTCGCGGTCGTCCGCCGCATCGCCAGGGTTCGAAATCGTGTACGCTTCGTTTCCTGGGTTCCGGCTATTGTCGTTGGCGTTGTTCACGCCGTGACCGGCATCGTCAGCCCGTTTGGTTGTGGGGTGCCAAAGGTTGAAATCCAAGGGTGAAAACGCAATTCCGGTCGGAGTTCCTGCCATCGCAGTGACGCGACTGACAAAGTCATCCGGCAACCCATCGCCTCTAATACCATCGACGGTCACGTTGGCGGTTCCGCCACTCATTTGGAAGTTGTCCACCTCCATTAAAATCTGATCTGCGCCCCCCAAGGTGTTCGTGAACTGAACCACGACGCCGGCGCCTTGCAGATCGCCGCTGACACGAACGTCATTGTCCCCAATGGTGGACAATCCCACGATTGCGTCCCGAACACTCAGCACGCCGTCGACGTCGGTGACGTGCGATACCGACACGGGACCTCCGTCAATGACGGTATCCGTCGAGGCCTGGATCGAGTTACCATCAATGATTTCGGTGATAATTACGTTCGGATTGGTTCCGCCTGTAAACGCATTCACCCTGGTCATAGGAGCGATATTGATATCCTCAAGTGCCCCATTGAACTCGATCGTAAAGGTGGCTCCTGGCAAGGTCCCGCCACCGGTCACGGTCACATTCCCTACGCCGATACTACCGATACTTTCAAGTGCCGTCCGCACTGCCGCGGCATCGGCATTCCAGGCAATATTCGAGGCCGTGCCATAGCCTGGAACGTTGAGTGAGAACGTTCCTCCGGTCGGTCCGCCGCTGATCGACAATTGTTGACGTTCGTTATTAACGAGGTTGTCATTGAGGACGGTGATCTGTGGCAGAATGTTCTGGTTGCCAAGCGTGTTGGTGAACTCAACTTGAATCGGAGTTCCCGGAAGCGGTCCGCCCGTGACAACCACATTGCCGGGACCGATGTTGGCAAGCGATTCAAGCTGAGCTTGAATCACCCCACGAGGCGCATTGAAATCGAGACTGCCTGTGGTTTCACCATCGTATTCAAGTTGGAAGGTGCCCCCCACGATCAACGAATCCAGCGTGACCGATTGCACCTCGTTTTTCTTCAACCCCGAGGTGTCCGACGTCAGCTCCAACAAGTCCTTCTTGCCCAAGTTATTGCTGAACTCGATTGTTACCGTTCCACTCGCGTCGCCGGTCAGCGGCCCATCATAGATCGACACGGTGATATCACCGGATGCAATTGACGGCAGAGCACGAAGTGCATTGGCAACCTGCGTCGCGGTGGCGTTGTAAGCAATCGGCGCCGTCGTTTCAATGTACCGAACGACTTCGTCCGCATTGTGAGGTACCCGTTCGGTGCCGTTGATTGCGCGAATCACATTGAATTGATTGCCCGTCCGGCTTACCACTCGAAGATCTTCATTGCCGATCCGAATATTGAACGCGCCCGTGGTCGGGAACGGAGCATCCGTTTCCACCGTCAGCGTGTCGCTGACGACCGTAGCCACTTGCGGATCGTAGTGAACGTCGATCGCAGTTCCGTTGCGACCTCGCACCACCGTCAAGGTGTCGGGAGCAAAAGGAGCAGGATCAATGGCGACATTGGTGACCAACATTTCTTCACGGTCGACTCGAATCGTAAACGGAGTCGCCGGGAATACGGAACCGTCGAACACCTGCAAACTCGTCGCAAACTGGCTGGCAGGAATCGGTATAGTCAGCGCACTCGAACTTGGCGTCAACACTTCGACCAAACTGCCAATTTGGTGCGATGTTGCTGAAGTGCCGAGTTCAGCTCGCGACACAGTCAATTGGTCAACAACAAGGTCCACCGCAGTAACGAACATCACTTCGTCATCAATACGAATGCTAAACGGTGCAGGGGGGAATTCGGAAGCATCCACCACACTGAGCGTTGTCGAGAGATTATCAATGCCAACGAATCCCGTCCCAAAAACGGGAATCACACGAACGGGGCTACCAAGATCATGTGCGACCGCCACCGTACCGTTCTGAGCGCGCGTCACCGTTAGCCGATTCAGAGTTGCGTTCACATTGGTAACCAACAACTCTTCATTCTCGATTTGAATCTTAAAGGGAAGCGAGGTTGGGAAAATGTCTGCATCGATCACTTCGATCGTGGTGGCGGAAGCGGTGATGCTGGCTCCCGTCGTGCTGATTGCATCCGGCAACACACGCACCTGAGTCCCAATGTTGTGGTTAGCAATCGTGGTTCCGTTTTGAGCTCGGCTGACCGTCAACTCGTTCGTGACCAAATCAACCGCAGTCACCTCGAGTTCTTCTCCGCCAATGAGAATCGAGAAATTAGTATTCGGATAAATCGAGGCGTCGACGACTCGCAACGTCGTGCTTGCCGGATTGTTATCAAGACCGACCACGGGTGCCCCACCTACCGGAATCACCTGAACTTGACTAC
>NZ_JBFHFD010000485.1:0-6550 GCF_041583735.1 Novipirellula sp. | reverse complement strand
TTAAAAATGGGGCCTTTCAGTTGAGTGATCGAGGGGCGGAAACTCGGCGTCGCGGCGCGGACACCAAGCCGATATTGAAATACTTCGCCCCCCTCGCCTCGCGTGTCGGTAATGCGAACCTTGAAAGTCCCATCATGTGGCGCCGTGAACAACAATCGACTGGCATTGCCCGCGATTCGCATGGGGTCGTCGTCGTTTTCATAATAAACATCGAATACCGGCAACCCATTTGCGATTGGGGATTCGTCTTCGGCAAGCGGACGGACGACGTAGCCCGGTTCGCCTAATGCGTGCGTGGTTCCGCTGGTCCCAAAATAAGTCCAACGCTGGCCTTCGCCCGGATACGTGTCAAATCCCGAATCGGGACCACGTGGATGTTTCCACAATCGCGAGACTTCGCCGGAGGAATAGAAGTAGTCGCCCAAATTCATATCCTGCCAATTGAAGACGCGGAAATCGTTCGACTGCATGCTGTCTTTACCGCGAAACGTGAAATACGAATCGCGGACGGCTTGCAACCGCGTTCGCAAGACTGGATGGTCGTCGGAATCCAAGATCGAGACAATCGGATCAATCGGACTGTTTCCAATCTTGTCCGCATCAATCGCCCAAACTTCGCCTGCATTGGCATGCCAAGCGTAAACGTCAACTTCGCCCGTCGCAGAGATAACACCGCTAACCTCGGCCCCGCGTGGAAGCGTGTTGCCATCAGATTCACCGCGTACCGAAAGTGCATCAAGATCCATGTAGACCGGTGTGACCGGATCAGCCGCAGTTAATTTCTCCACGGTCGACCGGGGCAGCGCCCGGCTGACAACTTGTCCGTTGATCAGCGAGATCAGCACGGAATCCGATGCTGTGTCGAAGGCGATATCGGTCCCCGTATCTGGCACCGATTCGAGTGACGCGACTTGTTTCCATGACACGGTGTCAAGCAGTTTTACGTTTCCTGATTGGCTAAGCACTACCATACGATTCGAATCGGCTGCGAACGCGAAACCGACCAGTGGCGACTCGTCGACAAACCGCGTGACGACGAGCGGATTGATCGCGGGCGTATCGATGCTTTTAAGCCGCCAGACACGCAATCGATTATCCGCACCACAGCCGACGACGAATTTGCCGTCGGCGGTAAAGTCGACCGCCAACATCTCGCCCTCACCCTGGCTGAGGGTATCAAGACGCTTGCCCGTTTGGACATTCCAAACTTTGATCGTGGCATCAGCACTAGCACTGGCCAAAACCTTTGAGTCGTGCGAGAAGGCCAAGTCATATATTGCGCCGTTGTGCCCGGTCAATTCATGCACAACCTTGGCGGTATCACGGTCCCACAACTTGATCACGCGGTCATAGCCTGCCGTTGCTACCCACTTTTCATTGGCGGAAAAGACAGCCGAATACAACACGTCGCGATGGCCGAGCATCTCGGATTCCATGCTCGCATCGTCAACGCGATAGATGGCGGCGCGGCCAAAGGCTCCGGTTAACCCCGATGCAACCAGAATGCGTTTTGCATCGCGACTGAACTCAAGCGAATTGACTTTGCCTGGCAGTCCTCGGATTTCGGAGATTGCCGTGCCGTCGGCATGTACGATCTGAACGGCTGAAAAGCTAGCGATCGCACGTACACTGCCGTCCGCAGAAACCGCGATCGAGGTGACGGGGCGTGGTGAGTCTTTATCGGGTTCAATTTGCGGCGTTCGCAGCGACGTTTTGATCGGCATGTCGCCATCCGGACCCACAGCCCCCTGATCAATCCAAGCTGCAATCGTCTCGATTTCATCGACACTCGGCCCCGGTTCGTCATCGGGCGGCATTTTGGGTTCGATCTTACCCATCGTCATCAACAACATTCGGCTGCTACCTGCCGCACCGGCGGTAACCGCCAAACCGGTATCGCCCCCTGCCAACAGGGCAGCGTGATCATCGAGTCGCAATCCGCCTTCGTTGTCGTCCGCGTTGTGACAACCGACGCAGTATTTGTTCAGAATGGGCGACACATCGGTCACGAAATCTACCGTATCGGCGGCGTTGACCGTGACGTTAGTGGCAATCATCAATAATGGGATCAAGAGGAAACGCATAAGGAACAATTAAGATGCGAGAAACATTTTCAGGTGGGGATGCGGCGTCTAGCAGCCATCAATGATTGAAGGTGAATTCGGTGCTCGTCAACATGCTCCAGGCGACGTCCTGCATTGCCGTGCTGAGATCGTCGCCGTATTCGTCAACGACCTTCATTAGCCGTTCGCGTTCCTCGAGTGATGGAGGCCGCGATAGTCCAGCGAGGAACAACGTTTCAATCATCTCGGACGGAGATTTGCCGTCGGCGATTAGCTTCGCGATCCGATTGTTCGCTTGTTGAAGTTTCGGGTTCAGCGTTTCACCATTGGATAGATGCAGAACTTGAACCATGCTCTGTTCAGAACTGCGTTCGCATTCGCAAGTGATCTCGCGTGGATTGCGACCAAACGTGTCGAGGAAATACGACGCGACTGCCGAGTCATAGAGCTCAATCGCCCTGGTCCCCGCAGGATAAAAGTCGGTCTTTTGCTTGTCCGCCCCAGGAAACGCGACTTGATCAAATTTGGATGAGGTTTCCAATGTTTGGTCAATCGCGTCCAGCATCACTTCGGCCATCAGACGACGGGGGTAATAGCGACTCAGGTACTTTTGTTCGAGTTCATTTTCGGCCAAAGCGACGCTGCTGCGTTGATAGGTTTCACTTTGCAAAATTACCCGCATCAACTTCTTCAAATCAAATTCGGCGGCCACCACGTAATGGGCTGACGCGGCTAAGAGTGGTTCGTTGCTGGCGGGATTGCTCAATCGCAGATCATCCACTTGTTCCACCAACCCGCGACCGAAAAAGTTTGCCCACACGCGGTTGGTGATCGAGCGAGCGAAGTAGGGATTCGAAGGATCGGTCAACCAATCGGCGAGCACGGCACGGCGATCCGATGGGTCGTCAAAATCAAGCGGCGGAGCATCCAGCGGAGCGGGCGGTTGAGGTTTGCCGCGATTAGGCTGGATCAGATCCCCGGACGTCGCCACGTACAACGTGCGGATACCGTCCCCATTGCGACTGTCACCGCCCCAGCCCTTGGCACGTACGCGAGCGAACAGATTCGCCATCCCGTAGTACTGGTCGTTACTCCATTTTTCAAGCGGATGGTTATGACACTTCGCGCATCCGATCGACAACCCCAGGAATGCTTGACAGGCGTTTTCCGTCATCTCCTCGGGCGTTTGATGTAACGCGTAAAAGTTGGTCGCACCGTTTTCGTTGCTTAAACCCGATGCCGTCAGAATCTCGCGCACGATCTGATCCCACGGCTTGTTTTGTTGAACCTGGCTACGGATCCACTGGTAATAGGTCTTCACCGCGGCCGGACGCAACCGCGTTCCATTGACGAGCAAAATGTCGCACCATCGATAGGTCCAGTAGTCAACATAGTCGTCGCTACAGAGCAAACGTTCGATCAAGCGATCACGTCGATCGACGGCAGAGTCCGCTAGATAGATTTGTCGCTCGCTTAGACTTGGCAAACGTCCAATCGTGTCGAGTGTGGCACGGCGAAGAAACGTCTCGTCATCACATCGGGGTGAAGGCCGAAGATTCAGCGTTTTGAGCTGTGCCAGGGTCAGCTCGTCAATGAAATTGCGAGTTGGCGCGGCGGTATAAACTTCGCTAGCGATTTCATGCGGATAGGGAACGGTCATTCTCGCCAGTGCGACTTTGCTGCCGAACCAAACCAACACGGCTCCTTCACCACTGCCGACGACATCGACGACGCCGTTATCGTCGACCGTGACGATCGCTTCATCCGTCGCTGAGAAGACTGCCCAATGAGTCACGTCGACGATACGGTCGTCGTTGTAATGTGCATTGACGAGCACCCGTGTGCGATCACCGGGACGAAGCATACTCGCAGCGGGAGTCACCGTGATACGTTCGAGCCGCACATCGTCGTCGCTGGGCCCGCGAGCTCCCGCGGCTATCCAAGTCGACAGCACTCGATAATCACGCGACTCGGTATCAAGCCTTAGCCCCCCTTTGTGTGGCAACGCCCCACTTGGTTTGGCGACCAGCAAACTGCGGCCCGGATCGGACAACTCAACGCGTCGCCCCTTGGCTTCTCGTGTGATGCTGACGAAGTCGGATTGGCTGTCATAACCACGTAGCGAAAGCCGGAATCCCCCCTTACCAGCCAACGCGCCGTGGCAAGCACCGGTGTTACACCCCAGACGCGATAGGACCGATTGCACGTCGTTGCGAAAACTCCATTGGTGGAGTTCATCGAACCCGTTCACGGTGACTTCGGTTGTCGAAACCGCATCGCCAACGCGTGCGGTGATCGTTGATGTCCCGTTACCAGTCGCGATCGCCACGGTGTCGTCAATCGTCACGACATCGGGGTCGCTGGATGTCCACTGCACATTATCGTCGATGATCGCCGCTGGCACGTTCACGATATCTGGCACGTTCACGAGATCTGACACGTGAACGACCATCAATTGTTGGCGTCCTTCGCTGCCAGAGAGCGTGAATGATTTCGGCAGCACCGCGATCTCATTGGCCGCCACCGCGATCTGCGAGATCACGGCAGCGAGCAACAAGAGGTGCAAGCGATTTGGGATGATCATGGTTGCGATAGGTCTTTTTCGTGAACTTGGCTGGTTGCCCGTCAGGCAGTAAACGCTTGGAATAAATTCGTGTCGTGGATCGCTCGGGAGGTTCCATTTATTACTTTCGTAGCTACGCTCGCCAGAGCGTGGATTTCCGCCGTCTGGCGACGGCAGCTACGTCGAAATCCGACAGCCATTTTCCGCTCGAGCCCGCGATTCAACGTTCCGATCGCGGAGCGATCAACGACTATCCGTCAGCGATTGTTTCGATGTTTCTATGCAAACAGTTCTTTGATCTCGCGGACGCCAAAATCGACCAGCGGAAACGGGCGTCCGGCAGGCCCCGGCAGCTCTGCATGCAGGTCGAGCCCCAAGCTTTTAAAGATCGTTGCAATGATTTCGCCTGGGTTCGCAGGACGATCCGCTGGAACCGCTCCCATCGGGTCACTCGCCCCAATCGCACGACCTCCCTTGACGCCGCCACCGGCGAACGTGCACGAGAAACATTGAGGCCAATGATCACGTCCGCCTGCGGGATTCACTTTGGGTGTCCGGCCGAACTCAGCCAACCCGCATACCATCGTGTCGTCGAGCATTCCACGATCTGCCAAATCGGCGATCAATGCCGAGTAGGCTTGATCGTACATTGGGGCGACGATGTTCTTCATCCCCTCGATCGTCGTAAACGGCTTGCTGCCGTGAATGTCCCAAGTGACTTCGTTGAAAACGGTTAAGAACGTGTTGATCGTTACGAAACGAACACCGGCTTCGATCAATCGTCGCGACAGCAAGCAACATTGTCCAAAGCGATTCATTCCGTAGCGTTCACGAACCGCCGTCGTTTCTTGAGTCAAATCGAATGCCTCGCGAGCTTGCGGGCTGCTCATCAGCCGATAGGCCGACTCAAAATTCTTGTCCATCATCTTTGCCGACTCGGACGCTTCGAGCTGCTTCATCCGTCCCTCGATGGCATCTCGCATTCTGCGGCGCCGATCAATCCGCACATCGCCTAGAGTCGAAGGGGGCAGCAAATCGGGGACTTTAAAATTCGCTTGACTGGGGTCGGCCATCAGTGCAAACGGATCAAACGATTTCCCCAGAAATCCGCCTGCTTGTCCGTTGGGCAAATTGCCGCCACCACGCCCCATCGTTTCGGGCAGCACGACGTGCGCGGGCAAATCCGTCCGGCGGCCTTGCAAGTACTGGACCACCGCCCCAGCGTGCGGATAGTTCACTCCGCCGCTGAATTGACGCCCCGTTTGCATCATCTGCCAACCTGCGTCGTGAACCGCCGCGGAGGTGTGGTAACAAGACCGTACGATCGAGAACTTATCCGCGACCTCGGCGTGCTTGGGCAGAATCTCGGAAAGTTGAAAGTCTCCCCTGGTAGAAATCGGTTTGAACGGCCCTCGCACTTCGGCGGGAGCCTCGGGTTTCATGTCGAAGGTATCAAGTTGGCTAGGTGCCCCAAGATTGAAAATCATGATGCAGCTGCGTTTGTCGTTGCTGCGATCAACCGCTCCTATTTCTTCCGCCGCCAAGAGCTCGGGCAAGCTCAACCCGATCGCTCCGAGCGTGCCGACTTGTAAAAAGTCGCGACGCGATACGCCGTCACAAGTATGTGCGATACCACGCGAGGTTAGATTTAGCATGAGGTCGGAATGTGGGGAGGGGATGTCTAGGTAGGGAACGCTCGTTGCCGCACCGCCGTAAAATCCCTAATTAGGTCCACGAAGGTTAGTGTTAGGGACGGACGAGCGGACGTATAATACCCCTTATTGTAGCTTCAATGGTAGCGTGACTGCAAAGTGCTTTCAGGACCATCGGAAGAATAACTGACGGCGTCTTCCCTAGTGGACGCGGCAACGAGTCCTTTTTGGCTCCGTGGAGCTGCAGGACTCGTAGCCGCGTCCACTACCGC
>NZ_JBFHFD010000484.1:0-6566 GCF_041583735.1 Novipirellula sp. | reverse complement strand
CGACATCAACTGCAGATCCAAGAAGGAAGCCATCAAAAAACGATAGTCTTCATGATCGATGTCCGAACCGAGCCCCGAGAACCGAGGCTGTAGCGGCACGTTGCTGTCGTATTCGCCGGCGAACAGGACCGTGACGTTGTACGGTTTGTTTTGGGCTTGGCCACCGCCGAGCGAATCACATCCGTCATCGTAACGAGATCGATTTTGAATCCCCGTGATCGGTTCTCCAATCGTCAACCGACGCTGCATCACATCCACTGGCACCTGCATTGCCACGGTTTGGATCTGAGCCACGTCGTCTTCGTCGTAGCCAGCTTGCCGTAACGAATCGTGAGCCCGCACGGGGTCATCTTGTCGCAGGATCGCCAACCCGTGAACATAGTGGGCGTAGGCATCATCGGGATGCGATTCGAGATAAACCTCGGCTGCCGCCTCGGACGCTTGAGGTTGATCCAGATGGAGATGTCCGATCGATAAAAATTTGTGCGTTTCCGCCGGGGCGTCCTCACGACTCGCGATGGTGCGGAGCGTCTGCATCCCTTCATCGACGTGGCCGTTTTGCATCATCCACATTGCCGAAGCGTAGAGCGCCGCGGTGTCATTGCTGGCGGGGTCACCAAGCGAGTCGATCGCTTTTTGGTTATCGCCATGAAGTGAATCGGCGATCGCACGCTGCAATCGCAGTTCGCGCTCGACCGGATCAACGTCCCCGGCCAGACTGGATGACGGATTGACCGGTTCCGAGCCTGCCGATTCGTCGATCAGCGAGGGCACGGAAACCTGCGATGCCTGGAGATCGTCGGTGGGAATCCAGCGAGAATCTTCCGCAAACGCGCCAGAGGATCCTAACAACACCGTAGCCAGTGCCACCGAGCCGCGCCAGCTGCGGAATTTTGAGTAGGTTGACGTGCATCTCTTCATCACGATTTCCGTTGTCGGTTCCAATCTTGATTCAAGGAATCGCGACAGAACGTTCTGTTTTGCTGATTTTGCGGCCCTTTGTGGTCAATCCGATTACAGGGATTGTGCCTAAAGATAGTTTCGGAACAGTTAGAGTGGTTTCATTACCAAATTGAGGGGGCAAGTAGCCATGGCACCCCCAAAAGAATGCCAAACTCAACAAGCCGGACCTTTCAGGGGGTTTAGGTAAGCACGAGAAGGCTGCTTTTTTGGTAAATTTGGGTACAACCCCACCCCCAACAGGACGCCCGCGTAATTAGATTGGGGTGGTTTTAACAGTCATACCGATTTTGATGTTGCCCCCCTGAGCGCCATGATGTCCCCACGCCCATCGAAGAAGAAATCCACTCGCAAGCGAAATCGACGTCATGCACTGGTCTTAGAACAACTCGAAGACCGCCGGCTGCTGGCATGTGTAAGTACAGGAGAATTTGGGGGTGTCGGACGTGTTCACGACATAAGCATAACGTTGCAGAATGCGTCCTCAGAGATATGCACCATTAATTCAAAGGAGAATCAGGCAGCGGTTCTCTCAGGCGAAATACTGGGACCGGAGGGTATCACGGAATCGACGAGGTTTCACGGCAATACTGTTGTGATAAAAGTTGACGAAATTGAAAAAGACAGTTTTGTGATTACCACGAGCACTGAAGTAAACAACCGCCGCTCGACTAAGTTTTCCAGAGCCATCAGCGTTAGCGAGAATACTTTCAGTAAGATTTCGATCGAGGTTCAACGCCCTGGATTCGCCTCATTTGTACCTATTGACGATTTGTTCATACTTCACGACTCGCTGCCCCCAATTCTAAGCGCCGTCACGTCCCCGTCCTCGCCTCGTACAACTTCAGTTTCTGCTGTTGCAATCAATATCACAGAAATCAATTTTGATCCAAAGTCAATTGAGGCAGTGACGTTAACGCGACAGGTAGTGGATACGGACGGCAATCCCATTGGAATCCCGCAACCGGTACCCGATTTCCCTGGTTCCGCGAAGATGTCGAAAACCGCCATCACTGATCTTTCTCAGTTCAATCAACTACCTGGCAAATACACGCTGACGATCGATCAGGCCAAGATCGTTGACTTGGCAGGTAATTCGGGCGATCCAGGCACACAGTCAGCGACCTGGACCGTCCAGGCATCGGGTGCTCCTGTCTTAAAACCCGTAGATGATTCAGGACGAACAGATAGCGTTGAACTAGCGAGCGATAGTATTACCAATCCGTCACTGACTAGTGATGGCAATCTCACATTCGAAGGGCCATTTCCAAACGGTGTTACAAGTGTTGACCTGTTGATTAACGGAGTTGTCGAAGGCAGGGCCACTACGCGCCAGAACAACCAATATGAAATCAGCATCCCCAAGACGCGCGTGGATGTACTTTTCCCAGAGGGTACCGAATCAATCGCAGAAGTAAGGACACAGAACTTCGACAGTTTAGACAATCCTGCAGGTCCTCCTAGTCAGACTTTAAAACTTCGTGTCGACCGAAAAAGCCCCGATCGTCCGACACTTTTATTTGCAACGCCAGTGAGCAATCAAGACGAGGTGATGTTCGACATTTCCTCGGTAATGCCAGACCCAGCGGAGCCCAAAGATGACTTCCGTGCGATACTTCGCAGACGGCAGACAGCGTCCGAGCTCCCTTCATTTGTCAAAACTGTGGATCCCGAAATCCAGGGCGACCCAGTGAATACAATCGCCGACTCCGCTCCACTTGAAGGAACGAGTCTCTATGATCTTCTGCTCGTGGATCGCGCCGGCAACACGAGTGACGCGTCGTCCCTTGTTGAGGTCGTAGTCGATCGAGTGAGACCGAATACCACGCGTTTAGTAGAAGAAGCTGAAATAGGGGCAACGCAACTTGTTGTGATGCGTCCGATCGCAGTAGGGATGAAGATTCAATTTCCCAGTGCGTCGATCTCCTCCGACACGGTTTTCGAGGTGCGAAGTGTGACG
Organism: Novipirellula sp.; assembly: GCF_041583735.1. NCBI lineage: Bacteria > Pseudomonadati > Planctomycetota > Planctomycetia > Pirellulales > Pirellulaceae > Novipirellula > Novipirellula sp. The sequence goes on along the minus strand of NZ_JBFHFD010000484.1, from coordinate 3,646 downwards.
CCTCTCTCGGAACATGCCTTCGTACTGGAACTCAATAGAGAGCTACCATCGTCCTTCCCACGCAACACCGAGATCGAAATCCTGGCTTTTACGGCAAATGCTGACAACCGCTTGTTTGCTGGAAGCCACCTACCTGTCGAAGTCGCCCAACTCTCAGGTGACGATAGCTTGAAAATTGATATCTCAGTTTATGACCAAGCATTCTCCAGTAAAGAGAATGTGTTATTAGTGGAAATGTTTACCGAAGATGGCAAGCAACTGGGATCCGCAGAGACGATCAAAATCCCTTCCACTCCTACGGGAGATTCAAACTCTCTCGTATCCGCGACATTGGTTGCCAAACTCAGCGATGGTCTCGTTGAATCGGCAAACAATACGATCACAATTCGCATCACGGATTCGGCTGGCAACCAATCCACCTTTGGTTATACCTTCTTTCTGACCAAGCCAAACGCTGCGAGCCTTGTCGCGAAGGGTACTCCCGTTTTTACGACGACTTATGATGTGCAGAGGGCACTGAACCGGGCGATTGGCATTGCCGAGGACGAACCGGCACAACCTTGGCAAATGTCGTTTGACAAGACAACACAAACGGTTTGGTTTACCACTGAGAAAGCGACTACGGTGGGCCGCTTCGATCCCGCTACCGAACAATTGGAAATTTATGATCTGGCATCGCTCGGCGGCTTCACGCGAAAATTAACGCGGCTGGCTGAATTCGCCACCAAAGACACCACATCGATCCTCATCGGAACGAGCGTCCCGATTGATGCCCAAATCACGATCGGTTCCGGTCCCACCGCTGAGACCGTGTATGCCGCAAAAGCTTCGGTTAGCGAAGGTAATTTTCAGCGAGTCGAACTTCAAAGTGCGACGAAGAAAAATCACGTCGCCGACTCATCCGTCCTCGTTCGAGGCGGTGGTGATAATCCGCACGGTACCTTCTTTGATTTCAATACCCACCTGACTCCCCGGGTTTGGAGCGCGCACCGCAACGCAGGAGGCCCTTCAGCCAACGTCGGCGGCGCCTCCGAAGGTCCGGGCCGACTATCGTACGTCGACCTTATCAAAAACAAGTTGGTCTCCTACGACTTTGCAAAACTAATTGACGACAAAATCATTCGTGATAACGTCGAAACCGACCAAACGATTGATGAACTGCTCAAACAGAACGATATCAATGGTGGCTTACCCGCGTTTCACGCTGTGTTCACCGATGCCACGGGTGACGTTTGGGTTTCCTCGCCCGACGCTCATGCACTACTGCAGTTCAACTTTGATTCGAAAAAGGGGCTTGATTCCGATCAATCACGTGTGACGGTCCATCCGTTGCCCAAGGAATTGACAACCGGTTTTAACCATGAATTTCATCCGCATGCTTTCCAGGTCGTCATCGACGATAGCAAGAGTAAAGACCAGGGAAATCAATGGGTTTGGGCGATTGATATCGCGGGCTCGGGACGCATTGCGTTGCTGCGTCCGGGCATACTTCCCGGTGGCAAGGACGCTTGGACCACGTGGGATGTCGGCACATTTGCAGGCGTGTCCGGGTCGTTCGTGCAAATTGATGATAATGAAACGCCGGGCACTCCCGAAGACGATTTCATTATTGCCACGTTTCCCAACAGATCGGGAACCAATGGGAAACCGTTAAGCAATCCAAAATTAACCGAAGGCATTGTCCATCGTTTCTCGCTCGCCACCCCTTCCTCTCCACTGACTTCACCCGCACGGATCGAAACGTGGCAAATCCCGAAGATTCCTGGTGCGTTTGCCACGCTCTCACAGGCAGCCACGATTCAGCCGTATGTCGATCGTGGCGGCGAGATCTTTATCGGCGACCGTTATGGGGGGATCGCTCGTTTTAGCCCTAACGATTTCCCTACAATCAACGAAGTTCTCGCTCCGGCGGTGAATATCCCCGCGACAAACTCGTTTGACTTAGGCGATATTTCACCCACGCAAAGCACGATGATCGATCCTGCCATCTATCACGAAATTCAGCTCAGGCCAGTGGATACGCAAGATCCTGACTTTACCCTCGAACTACGTGACGTCGCTTTTACGCATAATCGATCGAATACCAATGGCTTGGATCAATACGAAATATCAGGTGCCGATCCAGCGGTCGTAGAACGCGGCCCAGGCATTTTCCGTGGCGCGATTAATGCCGAAAATACTTTCTACGGTTCCTTGGCTCAAAGCAACTTACTTTCCGTCACCATCTTTGCGGAATCGGCGCGGCGTCAGATGAGTGCGGTGCCAAGTCCGCTGCCATCGCCGAGCGGAGCGATCACCCAAGCCCGGATGGCGTTCCAAGTCTTGCGAAACGGCAGCTTGGTGCTAACCGCTCGCGGCGATGGCATGATCTCCGATGACCAAATCAACTTGCTCGCCCAGATCGTTGACGACAAGCAAATCCCCGCTTCCGCAGCCGCCAACTTCTTGATCACAGGCGAAGCCAGCGCCGTGACGATGCTCGACGGCAGCGTGCATGTGATGGGACGTTCAACGCAAGGTGGCGTGGTCCAGTATACCTTCACCCCCGATGGCAACGACTGGGCCCATCACGACTTGTTTGACACCGCAAACTGGACGGTCGCTCACCGCCCGATCCCTGGCGTCATCCTGGCCGAAGACACCGTGCCTGCGGGGCCCCTGGGCTTTTCGGCGACCACCAACGATGGGCACTGGATTGCCATTCCGATCGATCCGAGTGCGGCGACCACCGACCTGACGCTCGCCAGCGGAAACGTCGATGCATCGCGAGCCTATTCCGCCGTTGCGGTCACGCCCGGTGACAACCAGATCCAGTTCGGTTACGGCACCAACCAGACCGGCAATCTGATTGAGTATCGCATCGACGGCAGCAGCGTTACGACACGCCAAATCGATGCCACCAGTCGCGACACTCGCATGATGCGAAACGTACGAGCGTTAACGATGCCAAACGGAATTCGCCATGTCTTTGCGACCGATGGGACGTCGCGATTGGTCCACTACACGATCGACTCATCCACAGTGCTTCAGGAAAACATCAGCCAACAAACGGCTGACAACGGTCAGAACTTCGGCTACTTCCCCTTCCAACAACCGTTTACCGGCCGCGTCTACACCTACGTCGCGCCGCTGGTCGAAGACGACGGGACGATTCGTGTCTATGGAACCAACGGCGGTGAATTGATCGAGTTCACATTGCCGCCGGGCGGACAATGGCGGGTCGCCAATTTGACCAACGATACCAATGGCACGTACGGCGACGATGGTCCCGGCTACCGCGTCCCCGCCAATGCTGTCTTTGGTGGACCGACTGCGTATAAAGATTCCAACGGCGGACGCCACATTCTGCAGATCAATGGCGAAGGCGAAGTCGTCGAATACTTTACCTACGGCGACAAACTGTTCCCCAACTCAGTCGACGCGGACCGCATCAACAGCCAAAACGTCAACTTTTTCAGTGACAAGTCGCCAACCGAATTAGCGGCAAAGCTTCCCGAGAGTGTCCTGAACGCATTGGCCAGTTCCCCCAACACGCTCCCCACCACAACCACCAACGCAACGCCGACAACCACCGAGACAAACACAACCACCGAGACAAACACAACCACCGAGACAAACACAACTACCGAGACAAACACAACCACTG
>NZ_JBFHFD010000483.1:0-6578 GCF_041583735.1 Novipirellula sp. | reverse complement strand
TAGATAATCAGTGGAAAGTTCCCATTTTAAACCCTCGGGCGCGTTTTCGATGCCGAGGATCTGCAGCAAGTTAAAGTCCAGCAGTAGTTGGCTGCCGAAAATACTGTCGTTTCGAGCACTGGCGCCGCTGAGATAAAACGTTGGTTCACGCAGCGAGGTTGCAAACCGAGGCCAATACAAAATGGGGACGCCCCCAAAGTACGTAAAGTTATCTCGGCTGCTGACGAACGGATCGCGAAGCACTGTCGGAACGCCGGTGATTGGATCGATGACCGTCGTGTTGCGGTCGGTTAGCTCCAATTGCTCACTTTGCAACCAATAGCGTGGCACGCCCATCCGGCTGCTGGTGACCGCGGCATCAAAGGCGACAAAGTTGCCTCGCGCCACTTGCTGCATCACATCCGCTTTCAGTCGAACGATCCCCTGGTAGCTAGGGATCGTCGTGATCGTTTCGGCATCGAGCACAATCCCTTGTTCGGTGGCGATGTTGTAGTACATCGACTCGGCATAAATGATTCGCTCACCTTGACGGACGACGATGTCGCCTTCGAGGTATAATTCGCCTTGCGCCTGCGACAGATTCGTCGATCCGTTAAACAGATTCGTCACCAGTGGAAGCCAACCGACGATCCGGTCGGCCGAGAGCGAGATTGTGCCTAACTGCATCAGTTCGCCGCTCGGCAATTGAGCGGTGACGTCGCGAACCAGCACGGTCACGCCGCCACGCGCGACGATGAGCGTTTCCCCTGCTTCGGGACGGTTGATCGTTTCGATTTGCGGCGGCATCGATGAACCGCGTGCAAGCACTTCGACGCTGCGAGTTCCCCCGCCGACAAAGAATTGAAATCCGCCGCTCGTCGCCCCATCGGACATCGTGATCGGCGGTGGCGAATTGGGAACGCTGCCGATCGCATTCGGGGCAACGTCGAAACTGACTTGCGGGGGAACCTGAGCGGGCGAGACGGACCAATTGCTCGGCCCCGACAACACTTGCTGTCCTGGTTGCTGCGGCGGTTGGAACGCACCGCTATCGATCCCCGGGTCGGAAAAGACTGGATTGGCAAAGTTGGGCTGTTGTAGCGGGCTGGACTGATATTGAGTCTGCTGGACATTGCCACTCGATCCGGCGCCAAACGATTCGGCGCCACTCGATTTGGCCCCACTTGTTTGCAGAGCTGTTGCTGAGCTGGATTCACCCGAGGCAAGCGCGACCGTCTTCGCCCCGAACCCTAGCCGCGGTGGCTTGGTGGGTTTTCGGTATTGCATCAAGCGGGGCGTTTGATCGGGAGCTCCGCGATACAGCGGTGCTTGGACTTCGGGATCCATCAACGTCACAAATTCCATGACGCGGGGCCCCGAATGGGTTCCATTGGGCAGTTGGATGCCGTCCGCCACGACTTCGCTGTGAACTTGGCCGACATCACCGCTGACAATCACCAGGATCGATCCGGCAGCGATGCGTTTGTCGCCGTGTTGCAGAACGCAATCACCTTCTAACAGCGAGGCTTGCGACGTGCCGATGGCCCAGCGATAGATCACATTGCCACTGACGCGGACAGGATCCGCACTGGCTTCAATCGTGTGGGCATCATGCGCACGGGAAACAGGTTCAAACGCATTGCCTATCGACGGCAACCATGCTTCCATCAAGAACAATGCGATCATCGCAATCCCGTTTCGCCGTGTCGGATTCAAGAAACGTGAAGGCGCAGCGGTCCTCTCAGGGTCGCGTGTTGTCCACTTGAACCTGGTGAAACGTATATCGGTGGTGGCGTCCTTGCCGACCAAAAGCGTCGTATCCCATGTGTAAGAGTCTCGCGGAGTATACGAATGGTTTTCCTCCGATCACAACCGAGAAAATCATGCAAAAACAGGCTAAATTGCCCGTTGCCGCAAATTTTTCTGCGTGGAACACGAATGAAACTCGCCCGCATCGTGCCGATCAAGCGTTTTGCCACTACCCGATTTTCGGGTAGTGGGCGAGGCTACGTGGCCCGGTGGTTCTGCGATGGACTCGTTGCCTCTTCCACGACAATTTTAAGTTCACAAAGGACGAGTGTCGCCGTCTTGTCTCGCTCGAGCTACCGAGCGGCAGGCGTTTCCAAAGTGGCCGCAGCGTCGGCGGTGGCTCGTTGACGCAGCACGTCGCTAAGTCGCTGGCGGATCAGCGAGCCCCACAACTCGTAACCGGGGGGGCTCAAATGTAGCTTGTCGCCGACGAATAGTTCCGGCCGTGGGTGATCATCGGCGGTCAAATAATGTTCGGCGGTCGGAATGAAATAGGTGTCCGGCGTCGTCAGTGCGATTTCTTTTAAGAGCGAGTTGACGGCCCGGATTTTGTCCCATGAAGCAAACCGACTTTCGCACGGCGTGATCTCGACAATCAACACCGCTGCATTGGGTTGGTGGGCTCGTGACACCCCGACGATATAGCGTACCCATGCTTCGATCTGGTCGAGCGAGTGATCGTTGGGGCGGCCGGAAACATCGTTGGCGACAAACATCACCATCGCTCGGTACTGATGAGGCTCGATCAATCGTTTGGCAAATACGGCCACGTCACTGAACTTGGCGCCGCCATAGCCCCGCTCGATACAGCGAAACGGAGCCATGTCGGTCGCGATCGAGTCCCAGCGGCGGACACTGCTGCTGCCGATAAACAAGATCGCATCTTCATCGCCTGCCAACGACTCGTTTTCTTTTTCGAGCGAAATGATGTCACGCTCCCAACGCTTCATAATCGCTTCGCGATCGGCACCGGTAACCGGCACCTCATGGGAAACCACGGTGGCAGCGGTCGTCTCTGCAGCCTGATTGGGTTCGGAAGGGGGGGCGGCAACGTCTTGAGCCATCGTGGGGTGAAAGGCTGAAAACGCAACGCAAAAAAACAAAGGTGTCAACAATTGCCGCATCAGAAGGGTTCCTAGGCAGGCGGGGGCGGTGGGGTCATCGATCAGTCGAGTGACTTGTTATAGTTCATGGCGAGCCGGAAAACAGCGTAGTCGACACGTGTCCTCTGCGTGAACGAAAAAACTTCAAAACGAGTGAGCTCCCATGAAATTTCAGTGCCGTGCCAATCCTTTTCTAACGCTGTTGATCGCGGTCATGACGCTGCAAAATGGCTTTGCGATCCCCGCCGACTCTTCCTCAGCATCGGAAACACCAACGGGCGATGCCGCGATCAATCAATTGTTGGATCGGGTTTGGGATTTTCAACTGACGGAATTTCCGCTGTTGGCCACCGATGTCGGCGACCCGCGAGGACAAGATCGATTGGCGGACCAGAGTCTCGATGCGATAGATCGTCGCAGCAAGAAGACGATTGAGTTCTTGGCGGAACTTCAGTCAATCGAACCGGAATCCCTCAGCCCGCTACGGCAAATCGATTACGCGATTTTGCAGCAAAGTTTGAAAGCGGATATTGCGGATTATCAGTTTCAGACCCACCTGATGCCGATCAATAATCGCGAAGGATTTCATGTTTCGTTCCCCGAAATGCCTCGGGTGATGAATCCACGCACTCGCAAAGACTTTGAAAACTACGTCAGCCGACTCAAAACGTTTTCCGAATACACCGATCAACACATCGCACGGATGCGAAAAGGAATCGACGCGGGGCTGACTCAGCCCGCGATCATTCTGCGTGACTCGGTCGATCAAGTGATGGCTCAGGTGGTGGATGATCCGTCAAAATCGCTGTTAATGACCAACATTAACGAGGAAGCCAAAGATCGCTTTGACGCCGAAACTTGGGAACAGATCACGGCTGAAATCGCCGCCGCAATCCAATCAAGCGTGATTCCGTCGTACCAGCGTTTAGCCGATTTTTTGAAGAACGAATATTTGCCGGCGTGCCGCGGAACCATCGGCGCTTCATCGCTGCCCAACGGGCGAGCCTTCTATCGCGACCGAACCCGTCATTTCACCACGTTGGACATTTCGCCCGAAGAGGTTCACGAGATCGGCCGACGCGAGAACAAGCGGATTCGCCAAGAGATGGAAGCGATTCGCGAACAGGTGAACTTTGAAGGCGATCTTCCTGCATTTCTGCACCACCTTCGCACCGATCCCAAGTTCTATCCGAAAACGGCTGACGAGCTATTACAGCGAGTGGCCTTGGTGCTCAAACGCGCCGACGGTCGGTTGCCCGAGTTGTTTGGCCGCTTGCCACGAATTCCCTACGGGATTCGCGAGGTCCCCGACTATGTCGCTCCGCAAACCTCATCCGCCTACTATTGGCCGCCAGCGACCGATGGTTCTCGAGGCGGCTTTTACTACATCAATACCTACAACTTGTCTTCACGACCGCTGTACCAAATCGAATCCCTTTCGATGCACGAAGCGGTTCCCGGGCACCACTTGCAATTGGCACTACAAGCGGAACTCGAAGGACTGCATCCGCTTAGCCGGCAAAGCAATTTCACCGCGTTCATCGAGGGCTGGGCGCTGTATAGCGAACGGCTCGGCAAAGAAATTGGTTTTTACAAAGATCCGTACCAGGACTTTGGCCGCTTGAGTATGGAAGCATGGCGAGCGAGTCGATTGGTCGTGGATACCGGTATCCACTATCTGGGGTGGAGTCGCCAGCAAGCGATCGAGTACATGCGAGAAAATACGGCGCTGAGCGAACACAATATCGTCGCCGAAGTCGATCGTTACATCGGTTGGCCCGGCCAAGCACTTGGCTACAAAATGGGCGAGTTGACGATCTCGCGATTGCGTGCTGAAAGCGAAGCCGAGCTCGGCGACGCGTTTGACCTCCGATCGTTTCACGACCGCGTGTTATCGGTCGGCTCGATTCCGCTGCCGCTGTTGGAAAAGCGGATCCTCCTGTGGCGGGCCGAACAGGCCGAACAGTCACGCTAGATAAGATTACGGTTTGGGTGCCGGAGGCAGCTTTGGCGATAGCCTTGGACTTCAGTCCACGGTTGTTGTCTCCCCCCAACTTCGGAGCCTGCTGATTTACCAGCAGGCGAATAGGCCGTTTAGGGGCGACTTGGCGCCGTAAGGCCGGAGGCCGACATACTGACCGAGAGTGTGTCGCCCGCGGGGCTAGGTTTTCTTATACCCTCTGCCGGCCTCCGGCCTGTAATCGTTGACTCAACAAAAAAGCCCCGCATGGAACTTCGCTCCATGCGGGGCTTTTCGATTTATCGTTTCTTATCGCAATAAGATGACGTTTGTCAGTGGATCTACGGGGTAAAGCTCTGCTCGGCCTCTTCGCCGAACAGTAGCATCAGTCCGCCGCCACGACGGGCTTGGCCGTTGCCGTAGGTGTAACCCGCTTCGAGTGCTCGTGCGATTCGTTCGGATGCTTCCGACAAATGGGCACGCGAGTAGGCATCCATTTTCTTGCCACAGCTCTTCAGCGACGCATCGATCCGTTTCTGCAGTTCCTTCAGTTCCATGCGAGCCAAGTTGCTGATCGGCTTGTATGCCGCGGTCGAGCTGTCTTGTTCGAGAACAAGGTCAACAAGCCGCTGCATGTGTTCGCGTTGCAGGTTGCGACGCAGCGAGCTGATCATGGTTTGACGATCGTTTCGGCCTTCGGGGCACTCTTGATCCAGTTCGCTCCAGACGGCGGTGCCAATCGTGTCCAACAACTCAGGCAGCGTCAAAGCGTCCTGGTCCGAGGGAAGACGCATCTCGTTGTCGTAAACGCGGCGAAGCGTCGTGGGGTTCATCAACAACGTTAGCGAACTTGCTTGAGCGGCGAGGATGCGATCATGGATGGGCCATGTCGCTTCGCTGCTCATCGAAGTATGTCCTCCGCCATCAAGCCATTTATCAACACTCATGCGTTCGAGCAGTTCGGGGGTCAAACCGTACGCGTCATCGTTAAACGACGTTTCAATCACGTATTTTAGTGCATCGCGTTGCTGTTCCGCAGGCACCACTTCGACGGGGGGACGATTGCCGGGGTCCCCCTTCTTGTCGCGGTAGACAAACGCACCGCCGACCCAGTTGGCCATCATGCTGACGCTGCGGGTTTGCAAGCCCAGTGTCAATTCGTAGCCGCGTCGAGCCTTGGCCCAGCTGTCGCCTTCTTTGACGAATTTTTCCAGCAAACGTTCGCGGTACAGTTTGATCAACTTGGTTTGCTCTTTGCAGTACTCAAGCGGATCCGCAGCAAAGTCATAACGTCGTGCCAAAGGATCGGGGCCACTGGTGTCTTCGTCGGTCGCAAATTGCAATTCCGGTTCACTGCAGCGTTTCAGGATCTCGGGCAGTTTCTTTTCATCGGCGGTGTAGCCGTATTCGATTGCCCAGTAATCGTAAGGTCCGATGTCGATCATCGCGTAATCGCCTTGCGTTTCACCCGCTTCGTAACGGTAGTTGATCGGCGAGTAATCCATCACCGACGCGGCAAACGTCTTTTTGCCTTTGACTTCGTTGCTGTTGATGTCGGCCAACTCCATCATCGCCGATGCTTTGAAGTTGTGACGCAGACCGAGCGTGTGCCCGACTTCGTGAGCCACCAAGTCGGCAAGCAGCGGACCGACAAACCATTCCGGCATGCCATCGACAAGGTCGGCAGCGTCGGTTTTTGGTTGCTCTTTGTCGTCATCCGCTTTCGC
>NZ_JBFHFD010000482.1:0-6580 GCF_041583735.1 Novipirellula sp. | reverse complement strand
ATCGCCCGGCTTTTGGACCAAGATTATCCGGATTATGAATTGCACGTCGTCGTTGATAGTCTTACCGATCCAGCGCAGACGATTTTGCAAGCGTTCGAGTCCAACTCGCGATTACATATCCATGTCTTGAAAGATCCGGCCGAGAGTTGCAGTTTAAAGTGCAGCAGCATTGTCCAGGCGATACGAGCGATTGATCCGTCGTTCGAGGTGATTGCATTGTGCGATGCCGATTCCACTCCGCATCGCACTTGGTTAGCCGAACTTGTCGCTCCGCTGGCACGCGAGAACGTTGGGGCGACGACCGGCAATCGATGGTACGATCCACCGACCGCCACCGGTGGATCGATCGTCCGCTATCTGTGGAACGTACCGACGGCGATCAACATGATCTTGCTGCGGATCGCTTGGGGAGGCAGTTTGGCGATCCGGCGGCGGGTGATCGACGAAACAGGACTGCTGGATAAATGGTCCACAGCACTTTGCGAGGACACGATGCTCTTTAGCGTGCTGCGTCGGCACGGTTACCGGCAAGTATTTGTGCCAAGCGTGCTGATGGTCAACCGCGAATCATGCACGTTCAGCGATCTGATGCAGTGGATCCCGCGTCAATTGTTGACCGCCAAACTTTACCACCCTTCCTGGCCAGCAACGGTGGGCTACGGGATCATCTCGGTGATTGTCCCCTTTCTTGCTGTGGCATTGGTCGCGATTGGTGTGGTCCAATCTGACGCGGGTGCCATCCGCACGGCGGTGATCGTCTTTGTTGGATTTGAACTCTCGAATCTACTGCTCGTTGGATTGTGCCAGTGGGCTGCGAGTCGCCAAATCGCGAGCAGCCGAGTGATGCCAGCATCGCTCGGGCTAACCTCGTGGATGATGCTGCCCATTTGGATCGTGTTCGCTCAACTCATCTCGCCGCTGACCTTTATCAAGTGTTTCGTCACCAAAACGATCTCATGGCGAGGAATCGAGTATCGAATCCGAGGCCGTCAAATTCAGCGTGGAACCTACTCGCCATACCGCGAATCCGCCACGGAAACCCAGTCGCTGTAAGCGGTGTGTAAATGGCAGTGGTGGGTCGTGAGGCACCGGGGGACGCGTGGGACCCGGCCGCTCACGCGTCACGGCTCACAGAATGAACGACCTGCTTCAGCTCGTTAAAATTTTCCGGTTAGGCGACTCGGTCCGGTGGCGACGATGATCGTGATATGTGGCCACTACCATTCCGATGAAAGTTAAAGCTTGACTACCACGCACGACCTTCTTTCCGTCCACTTCACCGCCGATGCATGCCCAGCCGCCGCCCCAATTGACTCGTTGCGCAGCGGCATTGACGCTGATCACGCTGGCGATCGCATGGGTATCGGGTTGTCGCTCGCCCCCGGTTCGTCCCTTCGCGAATGCTGGACTTGATAAAAAGGCTGTCGCCAACGCAGATTCGCCAACAAAAGCGGCAAGGGAATCGCTACTGCAAACGGTTTCGTTTGCAGAGCCGATTCTGCCATCTCAGACCGATTTCTTTGCAGGATCGGTGGCCGAGCGAATCCCACCAAGTGCGGATGAGTTCGACCAGTTGACGCCATGGCACTTGACGCTGGACGAGGCGGTGATGTTGGCGCTGGACAACAGCCAAGTGATTCGGGATCGCGGCGGTCGCGTTTTGACCTTTCCCGATGCCGTGCGGACCACACTGGATCCGGCGGTCTTACGAAGCGACCCGAACCTCGGTATCGATGCAAGCTTGTCGGCCTTCGACACTCAATTCGAGACCGGCTTGGTTTACAACGGCGGCGGCAGCTCGGTTAATTCCGCATTTTCGAGTGGTCAATTTGGTGTTTTCGCCCAACCCGAAACGCTGGCGAAGATGGGAGTCGGCCGCATCTTGCGTTCGGGCACGAAGGTGTCGGTGGGTGGCGTCGGCGGCTATGACGAGGACCTCGCCGGCGGATTCTATGCTGCCTACGGAGCCGAAGCACGTCACCCGTTGATGCGTGGTGCGGGAACACAATTCAACCAAATCGCGGGCCCGATGGCGAAGCCTGGCATGTACCGTGGGGTGCTGATCTCGCAGCTCGAACACAATCAAGCACGGCTGGAAGTCGAACAATCGGTATCCGAATTGGTTCGCGATGTCGCGATCGTTTACTGGGAGTTGTTCTTTGCCTATCAAAACCTCGAGGCCAAACGAACGGCCCTTGACAACGCCCGGCAAGCGTGGGAACGGGAACAGCAACGGGTTGCTCAAAACGTCAGCCCGGCGGACGTCGAGGCGCTCGCTCGCCAGCAGTACTATTCTGCCGAAGCCGGTGTCCGCAACGCGATCTGCGGCACTACTCCAGGCCAAACGGGCGTGTACAACGTCGAGCTAAAGTTGCGAACCCTGCTGGCGCTTCCCACGACCGACGATCGACTGATCCATCCCGTCGGTCCGCCGCTGGAGGCGTCACTTCGTTTCGATTGGCAAGAGAGTGACGCACTCGCCCAAGTCAACCGAATCGAACTTCGCAAGCAGCAGTCCGAGATCAATAAACGCGTCCTGGAACTGAAGGCCGCTCGAAACTTGCAACGCCCTCAGGTCGACTTGATCGGAAAGTATCGCCGCTTAGCTGACGATCCTTCCACCGACACCGCACTGTTCAGTGAAGCGTTGCAGGGATGGCAAGTGGGAATCGAATACAGTCGTCCAGTCTTGAACCGACGCGAGAATGCTGCGGTACACAGTGCACACCTGCAACTGTCTCGGGCACGAGCAATTGCAGAGGAACAACGCCGGCACATCACATCGGAACTGCGTGCAGCCTTCATCGAGCTCGACCGGGCCTATGGTGCAATGAATTCGATGGCACAAAGTCGCGATGCGTCCTTGATTCGGTTGAATGCCCAATCAGAGCGTCATGCCGCAGGCGATGTGCATGTGGAAGAGGTGCTGGAAGCTCAAGTCCGTGCAACGCAAGCGGAAACGCAATTCCAACGCAGTTTGGTCGACTACAACTTGGCGTTCATCAAAGTCCACCACGCACGCGGCACGCTGCTGAGTGTGATGGGGGTCGGTTTCGGGGAACCGACCATCAACGAATGCCGGTTTGCGTTAAATTCACCCTCGGTGTTTGCCCGTCCCGAGGACTTCAAAAACGATGACTCCAAGCTACGAACCGCCACCACCCCTTTGCTTGAATCATCGATCACGCCACGATAGTGCAATCGTCGCTGATCGCTCCGCGATCTTGGCGTGTGATCGCGGGGGACGTGCGATTCTATTACCGAGGTAGCGGAACTCGTCAAGAGTTTCGACCATCCTGGAAAACGAAAGTCTTGACGACTTCCGCTACGACCAAACCCGTCATTTAATTGAATCGCACGTCCCGAGCGATCAACGACTTTGTTTTTTTGGATTGTGCACGGTGAAAATCGGATTCTATTCGACAATGACGGGAATGCCGTGGGGCGGCAGCGAAGTGCTGTGGTCTCGTGTGGCTCACCGACTGCTCGATAACGACATCCAAGTCACGGTGAACTACCGCTGGTGGGAGGACACACCCCGCGAACTGGATCGTTTACGTTCCGCAGGGGCAACCGTTTGGCCACGCCGAGACCCCACATGGCGATCATGGCCGTATCGGCTGAAGTCGCCGCTGAACCTTGAAAAAGAAACCGACCATCTACGACGTTGGCTCGCTCGCGAACAGCCGGATTTTGTGCTCGTCATTCTCGGCTACCATCTCAATGCGGTCACTCCCGCGGCGGAATTAATCCGCCGGCAAATTCCCTACGCGATCAACGTCCAAGCCGCCAGCACCGAGTCGTTGGACGACATCTATCTGGACGAATTCCAGACCGCGTACACGAATGCCGAAAAGGTGTTTTTTGTTTCGCAAGAAAACCTTGATCGTGCCGAAACAACTCTGGCCATCGAGCTGGATCAAGCCGAAATCATCGACAATCCGTTCAATGTCGACTGGCATGCGAACCCAGCTTGGCCTGCTGCCGATGACGGATTCCGGCTAGCCTGCGTTGGCCGAATTCATTTCACGTCGAAAGGCCAAGACTTGCTGATCGACGTGTTGAAGCAAGACAAGTGGCGTGACCGAAATTTATCGATTCGACTGTTCGGCGATTCGCAAGGCAATCGCACACAGATGGAGCGGCTGATTGAGCGTTACGGTCTGCAAACTCAGATTCAATTGGCAGGCTACTCGGAAAACATCGAAGACGTTTGGGCGAATCATCATGGATTGATTCTTCCTTCGCGTTTCGAAGGGGCTGCGTTGGCCATCGTCGAAACGATGCTCTGTAATCGGGTCTGCATTACCACCGATGTCGGACGCAATCGCGAGCTGATTGATGATGGGGAAACAGGGTTTATCGCCCCCGCAGCAACTGCCGATCTGCTCGACACTGCCCTGGAAACCGCATGGCAGAGACGCGACGACTGGCAAGCCATGGGGGAACTCGCAGGTACGCGGATTCGCCAGCGTTACAGCGAGGATCCAATCGCCGATTTCTACGACAAGATTACCGATCTAGCCTCGATGCACAGGTAAATCCTTGTCCCAATACGATTCCCCCAAGTCATCGCGGCAAATCAAGATTAGCGTTGCGATTTGCACTTGGAACCGTTCGCGTTTGCTGCGTCGCACCTTGGAACGATTGCGTGAAATCAACGTGGACGATCGCTTTGAGTGGGAACTGATCCTCGTCGACAACAACTCGTGCGACGATACTCAGCAGGTCATCAACGCATTCTCGGAAACGCTACCGATCGTGTCGCTCATCGAGACGGTCCAAGGGCACTCGGCAAGCCGAAATCGTGCGATCGAAGCTGCAAGTGGCGACTACATCGTCTGGACCGACAATGATGTGTTGGTCGCTGACGACTGGCTGACTTCGTATTGTGACGCGTTTATCGCTGAACCCGACGTGGCATTCTTTGGCGGCGCCATCGAACCCTGGTTCGAACCGCCTGGTTGTCCCGATTGGATCGAAGCGACTTGGGACAAATGCAAATCGGTCTATGCCGCACGCGATTTGGGCGAACAACCGATTGAGCTAAACGAAAACCGGCTTCCATATGGTGCTAACTTTGCAATACGAGCCGACGTCCAGCGGCAATATCGCTTCGATCCCACGCTCGGCCGTGTCCGCTCGGGAATGATCGGAGAAGACGAGACGCAGGTCTTGAAACGGATCGCTCGCGGCGGGGGCAATGGCCGCTGGGTTCCAAACGCCAAGGTCCAACACATCATCCCCGCCGACCGAGCCACCGAGCGGTACGTGCAATCCTATTTTGTGGGGCAGGGACAAGCCAATGTGATGTTTGGCAAACCAAGTCGGCCGCGGATGGCCGCACTCGTTGACGCCGCCTTTCATTCGTTGCTGTATCGGTCAAAGCGACACAGGACACAGCCCGATGAATGGGTGTCTCATTTGATTCGGTCGAGCATTTCGTGGGGTGAATTCAAGATGCATTCTTCGAAACCAACCGCAACGCCTCGCTCGCCTCGTCGTTAAACCAAGCGAGTTGCTCGACGGTGAAATACTCTTGCCAAGTTCCAGCACGTCCGCGGCGATAAAAATCGTTCGGACGATTGGTATCGGCCGAGCCAAACCCCGGTTCTGTCAATGCATTCAGCGGACTCGCCTTTGCCACAGACAGACCGAGAAACTGGTAAATCTCGTTTCGATATTTCAGCGTATCCGCCTGCAGATCCTCATAGCGAATCCAGTAATACGGCAGATCGATCTCTGCTCGATCAGCCGACTGCATCATTTGGAAATCGTCAACGATCGCTGCGTTCCACTGCGACGCGAACTCACGTACGACGGTCTCACACGCCAACAACTCTTGTTTGTGTTGTTCAAAATAGTTTGGATCAGTCTTGAACCGCTGCAAGTTTTCTTGCATACGCGGCCCTGCATTGAAGTTGTAGTTCAGCGTATGGTATGCCCAACTGACCACGGCATCGCGACCGTCCCGGGTGATGTAGAGTTGCCGGACGCCCGGAACAAACGTCGAGCGAAGCGCACAGGGTGTCCGGTCGCCGCACCATCGCTTGTTGCCACAAACATCGCGGATCAACTGCTTTACCATTTGGTAGAAAGCATCTTCGAGGAATGCAGATTGCTTCTCGCGGCTCAAAATTCCCCAGGGAGCAGACTGAATGGCACGCACACTTTCGAACAGAGGACGCAAATGAAATTCACCCGTGCATCCGATCTGGGGATGCAGATTCATCAGATTGCATAGCCAATTGGTCCCCGATTTGGCATAGCCCCGAATGAAGAAAACATCCGATTGCCGCGAGCGAAAAAGTTTTCTCATGGAATGTGATTCACCTACCGTCGATCGCCACCGATCGATACCTTGACCGATGCGTAAGCAGGTGGGCAAGAATCATTGATCAAACGCATTTGTTGTTCGCCCCAATGCCGTGAAGCATTTAAAAGTGGCAAACTACGGCATTTGCGTTTTGTAGCTACGCTCGCCAGAGCGTGGATGGTTGCCATCCTATTCGCATCCCCACCTTCTGGCGAAGGTAGCTACGAGAAGATGCTTCATAGCGTCGGTCAACACGACGAACCT
>NZ_JBFHFD010000481.1:0-6612 GCF_041583735.1 Novipirellula sp. | reverse complement strand
GCGATGCGGCAAGGGATCGCGACCAGCAACCCTGCAAAACCGCTTCGCAATCCACGGCGGCAACGCAAATTGCCTCACGTGTTAAGTAATGACGAGGTGGGCCGCTTGCTGCTCGCGCCGCCCGGTGGCGACACTGCGGGACTTCGCGATCGAGCGATGTTGGAAACGATGTACTCGGCCGGTTTGCGTGTCAGCGAATTGGTCGCGCTGCGTGATCGCGATATGGATTTTGATGAACAGATCCTGCGGGTCCGTGGTAAAGGGCGCAAAGAACGCATCAGTCCGCTTGGGTCGTTTGCCATCAAAGCGATCAAGCAATATGAACAGCGCCGTATCCGCGATCCCAAGACCGAACAACTCGGCCGCGATGCTCCGGTTTTCGTCAATCGTTTTGGCAATATTTTGACGACACGCAGCGTTGGGCGAATGCTCGACAAACATATCGCGGTGGTGGGACTCGATTCACGCACGAGTCCTCATACACTGCGGCACAGTTTCGCGACGCATCTACTTGATCGCGGCGCCGATATCCGCAGCGTGCAAGAATTATTGGGTCACAAGAGTTTGGCCACGACCCAAATCTACACCCACGTTAGTGCCGCCAATCTATTGTCGGTCTACGAGAAGGCGCATCCGCGAGCAAGTTAAATATGGGATTGGCTTCCAGTCTGTCGATTCCTGCTTTGACAGGCTGGAAGCCGATCCCGCAATTACCGATACTGCTTGGCCAGCTGTCTCGGCGACGCTCCGAGGCGGTAGCGGCATTGCAGATTCCAATTCCGTAGCGTTTGCCCGACGATGCCGCGTTGTTCCCAACGCCGCGGACTGATCGTGATCGGCCCGGTAAGCAAGACGGGCTTAGCGATCTTTCGCATGATTCGCGAAAAAGCGACGTCTTCCATCAATTCGATTTCTTCGAATCCGTCCACTTCTTTATAGATTTGCCGGCGCACAAAAATCGCTTGATCGCCAAACGCCATCCCGCGAAAACGGACTCGCGCGGCATTGCCTTTTTCGATCAACCGATAGGCAAACCGGGGATGATCGATGTGCTGTTTAAACACGCCCCAAACCACGTTGGGGATTTCGCAGATCTGTTGCAGACACGATTCGCCGAGCAGGTTGTCGGCATGCAGAAACAGCACGACTTCGCGGCTGGCGAATACAGCACCCGCGTTCAGCTGGATGCCGCGACCGGGAATCGAACGTATGATCTTTGTCGCCCCGGTGTCGGAGGCAATCGAGGTGGTTTCGTCCTGGCTTCCGCCGTCACAAACAATGACTTCGGTAGCTCCGGCGCGAGTCGCCGAGCGGATTGCGTTTTCAATCGTAGCGGCTTCGTTCAGTGTCGGAATGACGACCGAAATGTCCGAGGGGTTCATTCGGTCTGCACTTCTCGAAAACGGACATAGGCAATCGGTCCGAGCACCAACAAGGGAACCCATGCCGACATCGCGGGTGACAACAAGTAACCACTACCGCCCATCGCACCTGAGAGCGTTTTGATCCCAAAAAAGAATAGCACCGTGCCGATTGCTACGGCAATCATCAAGAACAAATTGCGGCCACGCCGATTGACGACGATCGGCAACCCCAGCAACACCAGCGCGTAATCCAGAGGCGGACGAACCATCCGTTCGTGCAGCAAGACTTGAACACTTAAACTGCTATGCACCGCGGGGTTTTTGACGCGAGAGGCAATCTCAGAAATCGAGACCAAACGGGATGTTGATTGGTCGGTTTGTAAGAATTCGGAATTGATCGTGGTTGCAATAAAACATTCGTTTGGCTTCAGCCACGGATGGTCATGAGGCGTCAAGATTACGAGCCGATTTTCTGTTCCGACCGAAGCAAGCGAGGCGATGTTTTCAGGACGTTTGATCCCACTAACCAAATAGCCTTTGGCATGATCTTTGGTCGCTTCGCTCCACTGGGCGGATTGGGCCGTGATCAAGTCGCCAAATCCCTCAAAGTCCCCGTCGAGACGAAAACTGGGGTAATTGATCCGTTTGCTGCGGGGCAGCAACGAAGCCCCTTCGATCAGAATTTGATTGGTTAAATCATAACACGGAAGAATCGGTTGCTCGGATTCCTGTTCCATTTCTTTGGCTTTCATCGCCAGAGCGTCACGGTAATGTGGCAACAAGAACTCGCGATTGGCCAATTGAATGCTGATGATTACGAAGGACGCGATCAGCATCGGACGCAGAATCCGGCCATGCGAAATGCCAGCCGAAAGCGTCGCGGTCAATTCGCCCGTCCGGCGAAGCCAGCCCACCGTAAACAACAGCGACATCAACACGATAATCGCGCCGGTCCAATCAAACAGCAACAGCATGTAGGGACCGTAGTATCGCAGCATCACTGCCACTAACCCGCCCTCGGTGCGGCCTTGACGAACCAAGTCATCCAAGCTGGTGAAGGCGTGGAAAACAATGAAAATGCCCGCGATCGAGCAAAAACATACCAACACCGTGCGGACAAATAGAATCAGGATGTATCGATCAATCTTGGTCACGATCTATCCGTCGTTTTCGAAAAAGGGGGGCGGCAACAGGGAAATAGCAACACAGTGGGACGCGAACGAGCGACCGCTTGCGATGGTATCGCGAGGATCAAGTGGATCCCATTACAAGGTCACTATCCAAATTCAAGGCCTGCAAGACAAGACCAGTGCGGGCGTGGGATCAATGTGTCGCGGTTTCCTGTGGCAAGGCTCCAATCCGATCGCTTGCAGATAAGGGATCATAAATCGCAGCAATTGGGTCAATCGAATGTTCCAGGCGTGCGAAGCCGAGTGTCGTGTTTGCCGATTCGTCGCCATAAAGATAACGATACGCGTGACTCTGCCAAAGCAATTGATCGGTAGGTTGGCCGACGATTTCAATCGCAAATTCGCTCAGCTTCTCGTGCGCACTCGGCGTGCAGACATCCGTCGCTACGACGACCTGCTGATTGCCGCGAGCGATGATCTTTAACAGGGATTCGCTATCCACCAAGTGACGTTGGTCCATCGCAATGACCAATGAACTCGGAAATTGAAGTTTCAGATTTCCAGCGCTGTGCATGTGAGGCGTGATGATGATCGCGGGAGCCTCTCCGATTTCGTTCTCGATGGTTTGAGCAAACTGCGGATAGGGAATGTTCAACCAAATGAATTTGTTCCGCTTTTGCGAAAACATCGGTCTGGCCACGATCGCGATCAATACGACCGCCATGAGTGTCACCGCACTGATACAGACGCGGTTCATCGCAACGCGGTCAAGGTAGGCGTATCGACCGACGCGAAGCATCAAATAGGCGGGGAATAAACATGCAAAGGGTTGAATCCAGCGATTTTTGAACTCCAATGCATGTCCCGATAACACAAGCATCATCAACGCGATACCGACAATCAAAAGAAATCGTTCGATCAACAACGTGGTGGGATCCGCGGCAGTCGAATTGGATTTCCATTGCCGATAAATGCTTTTTAACGAGTCGCGAAAGGCAACCAAAAAGATAGCCAGCGTCAATAAACAACACGCTAGCGTGGACGTCACCAGTGCGTAAATGCCGTGCGAAACATTGCTGCCCCACGAGTCGGTTTGTTCGCGGGTCAACGTCGAAATCGTCTTCGCTGACGCCAGTTGGAGATGATCGATAGCCCAATAGGTATGAGGCGCAATCAGCACGGTGGCCACAACCACCGAAAGGATCAAACGACGGTCGAGCAACCAACGTCGATAACTTGGTACCGAAATGGCTGCGGCCATCACCGCAAAGATCACAATCGCAAAGTTGTATTTGCTCATCAAACCAAAACCGCACGTCAAACCGATCGCAACGTACCACTTCCAGTGCGGTTGGTGACGCAGCGAAACCACGCAGTAAACCAACAAACTAACGGCAAATGTGACCGCCACGGTGTGTGAGAGATCGCGATGGCTTTCCCAAGCAATTTGCGGGATGGTCATCATGGCAAACGAAGCAACCAACGCCATCGCAGCGTTACCCGTCGCCTTTTGTACGGTGCCGAAAACACATAAATACGTTAACGCCAACAACACATTTTTGAGCAGGGCGAGCGGCATCACACCATAACCAAAGAGATGGAACAATGCGGTTTGCATCCATGTGTACAGTGGCGGTTGGCTGTTGTAGCCAAGCGAGAACCACTGAGACAAAAACGCTTGTTCGGATTCGTCAAAGTCAAGCGAACCTGAGATGCAAACGCGAATGACCACGTGCAAACCAAAATAGGCGAGCAAGACGGTTGCGAACCGATAGCGTTTTTCGAGGATCCAATCAAGCATTGGCTTAGCCAGCTCGTCTTTCAGGTGTGATCACGGATGGCGTTTGGGGTAGCGGCAACAAGTAGTCACGGGGTGCAGCAATCGATCCGATCGCTTCACCGCAAGGTGCCGCGACGACACCGAAGGTGTCATTGGCAGCGTGCGTCGAGTGATGATGACGCGTGAAGTAGCCAGGTTGGCTGGAGGATTGATGGTAGATCCGCGACAACATTTCCGCCATCACGCCAAAGCAAATCAGTTGCAACGATGAGAGCGTGGCAATCGCGCCGATCAACAACATCGGTCGTGTTCCGATATCTTGGCCAAAGGCAAACTTGGCAACCCCGAGGCTGCCCAGCATCGCCATTCCGATCGCACCGACAAACAAGCCGACGCTGCCAAAAAAGTGCCCCGGACGGGCTCGGTATTTCATAAAGAACAATACCGACAACAGATCCAGCACCACACGAACGGTACGAGAGATGCCATATTTCGAGCTGCCAAATTGGCGAGCACTGTGACGGACTTCGATTTCCGAAATCCGCGACGGATGGGTTACTGCGGCTACCCACGCGGGGATGAACCGATGCATCTCGCCCATTAATTTGACTTGTTTGATCACCTCTGCCCGATAGATCTTTAGACTGCATCCGTAGTCACGGATCTGCACTCCGGTCACCTTGGCGATCAAGCGATTGGCGATCCACGAAGGAACGAGTCTGAGGAACAAACCGTCTTGGCGTTTTTTGCGGCGGCCAACCAAGAGATCCAATTGGTTGGCTTCCAAATGGGCGACCATTTTCGGAATGTCGGCGGGGTCGTTCTGCAGATCTCCATCCAACGTCGCGATCAATCGTCCTTGGGCGGCGTCGATCCCCGCTTGCATCGCCGCGGTTTGCCCAAAATTGCGATACAGCGAGACGATATGAATGGGCAGTCCCGACGCATCGGCGGCCGCAGTGGCATTCGGATAGGTTTGATCCACACTGCCATCGTCGACCAAAATGATCTCGAACCGAGACGGTTCCTCGGCGAACGTTTGTTTCAACGCCGCGATCAACGGACCCACCGATTCCTCTTCGTTATACAGCGGAATCACGATGGATAGATGGATTGCATCCGATTGGGTGCCATCCTGGGGCGATGCATTCATCATGAGTTTTTTTTGTCGTCGTTCTTGCTGCATGGCAGCGGCAAATTCATTTTGGATCCAGGACGATCCCCCGCGAATTCCGTTCGCTGGGTTTGTCGTTCTTTCGGGGTATACTCAAGAGATGAATGTGCCGTCTAGAGATAAATCGAATTCTCCGATCGCTCCGACGATTGCCGGGGAAGATGTGTTGCTTGATAGCGTGATGGCAGATTACGTCGAGCGACAGGAAAAAGGGCTGTCACCCGACCCCAACCAATATCTGATCGCCTACCCCCAGTTTGCGGGCGAATTGAAAAGCTTTTTTCGAAATCACCATTGGCTGGCGGGAGATCCGAGCCCTGGCGTCGTGCCGCCCACGTTGGTGGGAACTCGTATCGGGCCCTACAAAATTGAGTGCGAAATTGCTCGCGGAGGCATGGGAGTGGTGTACCGGGCCAACCAAGATAACCTCGGGCGACCGGTCGCTTTGAAGCTGATCAGCAGTGGGGTTTTGGCCGGTGAAGAAGAACGGCGGCGGTTTCGCATCGAAGCCGAAGCGGCTGCGGGATTGCATCACCCCGGCATCATTGCGATTCACGATATTGGTTCGTGGGGCGGTTATGAATACTTTTCGATGACGTTGGTCGAAGGACCAACGCTTCAGCAAAAGGTCAACGACCGAAGTTTGGATGATTCCGGTGCGGCAGAGATGGTTCGTGATGTCGCTCGGGCGGTTGCCTACGCCCATCGCGCCGGCATCGTGCATCGAGATCTGAAGCCCGAGAATATTCTGATTTCGAGTGATGGTCGCCCGTTGGTTGCCGATTTTGGTTTAGCCAAATGGCATCGTGACGGGGCCCTCGTCACTCGGACCGGTCAAGTTTTGGGAACGCCTCATTATATGAGCCCCGAACAAGCGTCCGGAGGACGTGACGTCAACGAAGCCGCGGACATCTATTCGCTGGGGGCCATTTTATACGCGTTATTAACCGGGCATCCGCCTCACCAAGGTGAATCGGCGGCCGACATTCTTCGCTCGGTGCTGCACGACGACCCGATCTCGCCTCGGCTGATTCGCCATACGATCCCCACCGATTTGGAGGCGATCTGTTTGAAAGCAATGCACTACGAAGCCCATTGTCGCTATTCGTCGGCCGAGGCGTTTGCCGATGATTTGGATCGCTATTTGGCGGGCGAGGAGGTTGC
>NZ_JBFHFD010000480.1:0-6613 GCF_041583735.1 Novipirellula sp. | reverse complement strand
CTTTTTGTTTGGATCCCAATCATTCTCAGCTCGTTCGTGGTCGCCACGAGCACGCATAGTGACGCAAGAGAACCGGTTCGCATCTGGGTCGATCAATCCGGCCTGCATGCGATCGAAGCGAGTCTGATGAACATCACCGATAAAGTGGCGTTTCTGAAACGTCCCGACGGATCGAAGGTTAAAATCGCCGTCTCGCAATTAAGCCAGGCCGACCAGGACTACCTTTCGAGCTGGAGTGACCGTTCAAGTTTCTCTGAAAACCATTTGCGTTGGACGCCCCCTGTCCTGCCGAAACTTTCACCTCAACCTCTGTTGGATCTACCGCCGGCGACAAGCTTGTTGGACGACGGAGCTGCACTGCAAGCGGTTAGCGGATCTCTGCCGGTAGTGAAATCCACATTGCCATCGGTTTGTTTGCCCGATCCTCTGCCCTTTGCCTACGATCTCGCATTCGGCAAACAAACCATCGGGGACATCGAGTCCTATGACTCGGTGTCGCGGCCGCTAATCATTGCGACCCCCGAGCAAACGTTTCTAGCGACCTCGATCACCTCTGGATTGAACTCGACTCAATCATCAACATCGAACCGGATCGTTTGTTACGAGCCTGCGACGGGCAAGGCATCGACGGTTCTACAATCCGAGGTGCCTGTGACGATTCTGGACCATCACCAACCGAGCGGCCGCACCTTGGTGCTGCACGGACATCGCGTGATGGGGCAAGGAGGTCAATTGGCCATCGCCAGGGGTTGGGAAGAAGACTCGCTGAGTGTCAAATATTTCCGATCGTTGCCGATGATCTCGTCCCCTCAGACAACCGTTGCCAAGCAAGCCAAGCAAGTGCATTGGGCACGATGGGTCGACGACGAACACGTAGTCGCCGCGATCGATTCAGAAATCGCCGTCTGGAACCTGTTCTCGGGTGAATGTGTCCACCGCATCTGTCGCATTTCCTCAACATGCGAACCCGCGATCTCGGCTGGCCGACGCTATATTGCGGTGCCGCGTCCAGGATCGGTGGCCCTTTTCGATACCCAAAATGGCACCGCACTGGGAACGATTCCGATCGAACCGGGCCAACGAGCCTACGTCAGTTTCTCACCGCGTGGCGATTCCTTAGCAATCGCCACCACGTCGCGGCTCCGCGTGTGGGAGTTGTCGTCGGCCTCCTTGCGAGGCGAAGCAATGTCACGACGAAGCCTCGGCAGGGGAGCTCCGGTGTGGATCGATACCGATTTGGTTTTGTCGTCTACCGGAGTCTTGCTGAGCATCTATCGAGGCGTCCCGGTTTGGCGTTACGAGCTTTCGGGATCCACGATCAATTCGTATGGATTTTCA
This sequence comes from Novipirellula sp., assembly GCF_041583735.1. NCBI lineage: Bacteria > Pseudomonadati > Planctomycetota > Planctomycetia > Pirellulales > Pirellulaceae > Novipirellula > Novipirellula sp. The sequence goes on along the minus strand of NZ_JBFHFD010000480.1, from coordinate 5,275 downwards.
TCTGAACCCCAAGGTGTGGGTTTGGTAACACGTCGTCCGAACGGCCAGATTGCGTTTATCGAAGTGCCCCACAAGACGGTGCGAAACGCGTTGTCGTGGGTTGATGATCGCCTGACATCCCACGTCGAATCGGTGTGGGACATTCCTGGAAAGAGCGTACTCGGCGAATACGGTTGGGCGGATCGCGAACTTCAGTTTACCCAGTTCGAGCAAGCGTCTCGATAAAAGTCGCTTTTCACCCCACGAAAAAGCATCGTTCGCAGTCTCGTTTCTTGTTTCGCGAGTCTAGCTGATGGTGGCAGGAACCGTCTCCGGTTCGCGCTTCGTGCGGTATCGCGTCCAGAGTCGGCGAAGCCCATTGGTGATCGGCTGCTCGATGCGATGGGTGACAATGATCGCAAGCGAAAAGGAAAACGTTACCGCCATCAAGAAACTGATGTTCGACGGAATCCCCGAATGATTCAACCGATACATCAAAATACACCCGAGGTTATTGTGACAAAGATACAGTGCGTATGAAATCGTGCTGATATAAATCAACGGTCGAATCCGCAACAGCGGCATCTTTCCGTAGGCACAGAGGGTCACCAAACCGACGATCAACACGGTCGCGACAGGGTTATGTTTGCCGTGATCAATGCTGTGGAACACACCACACGCAAGCAAGATCCCCAACATGTTCTGCCACTTCTTGCCTGTTCCGGTTTTGATCATATAGAGTAAGAAACCGATGGCAAACAGCGGCACGAAATCGAGCAACATCAATAGACGCAGGCTCGACAATAACGAAAACCAGCGTGTCCCGTCGTACTCGATTGCATAGGCATCTAACAGCGGACAAGCCACAAGCGACAAGGCACACAATGTTCCCCAACCAACGAAATAGCGACGCAATGCGCCCAATTTAAACAGCACCACCAATGTGATGTAGAACATCATCTCGACTTGCAGCGTCCACATCACCGGGTCGACACATTCGTAACCGAGCACACGCGGAAGCAGCGTCAAGTTCGCTAGAAATTGTTCGGCACCGAGTGGTTCGCCCGCCAACGGCATCTGACGCGTGATCCACAGATTCGCGACGATCACGATCAAAAAGAAAGGGACGATGCGAATCATCCGCGCGGCAACGAAATCGACCGGTTTTCCCCGCCGCATCAATGACATGCTATTGACGAATCCGCTCAGGATAAAAAACATCTCGACGCCATATTTGCCAAACGGCCAACTCCACCCCAGCGGTGAGACGAAACCGTATTTGACCGCGTAGACGTACGAGAGATGAAACAGCAGCAAATTGATCGCCGCCAACGCGCGAAGCGCATCGAGTTCGACGATACGTTGATGAGGCTTCAGAATGGTTTTGGTCGACTCAGGCATTCGTGCGTAACAATTTCCAGGGTGAAGGACTGGCAATGACGTCAAACTACCAGTCGATTCAATCTTGGGTTGCAACGGCGAACAAGGTCGAGTTGCCCATTCGCGGAGCCGCAAATGATCGTGCGGGGGTACCAATGTTTGACGGTCGTAACGATTTTGCCGACACCCTGTGCGCGGACGGTTCTCGATCACTTCGAGGCTTCCCCGTTAGCCCCCCGCAATCGCCCCTCACAATCGCCCCTCACAATCGTCTCGGTCAATCGTCTCGGTCAATCGTCTACCGATCGGTCGTCGACCGCCGCTCTCAGCAGCAAGGCGGTGCAATCATCTCGATCGACACCGATATTATGAATATTTTCAAACAGCGAATCGATCACATCACGTAGCGTCCCTTGGTTGCAGCGCACCGCTTTGTCGACGACATGGTCAAACGATTGATAACTGGCATCGGGCGAAACCGAATCGAGAATCCCATCGGTGAACATCAGCAACGTAGACTGCGGAAACCCGCTGACGACCTCGTGAGTGACATAGTTCAGCGTATCAACGATCCCCAGCGGCGGTTCCTTCGAAGACAGGATACAAACCGGTTCATTGGGGTTGATCACGTAGGCGGGATGTCCCGCACTCGCATAACGAATCGTCTTTCGCTGGGGGCAAAGAAAACCGAGGAACATGGTAACGAAATAACGCAACTGCACGTCGCGACAGAGGATTTTGTTTGCGTTACTGAGAATCGTTCCTGGATCGTCGCACATCATCGCCATCGCGCGTAAGATCGCGCGAGTTTCCATCATCACCATCGCAGGAACCAAGCCATGCCCGCTAACGTCCGCGATCACAAAGGCCAGCCGTCCATCGGGCAACTCCATCAAATCATAAAAGTCACCTCCGGCCTGTTCCGCCGGTTCGCAACGACCACACCACTGCACGCCAGAGAAACGCTCGGACGGTTCGGGCAGCAACATTTGCTGAATGCGATGCGCGAGTGCCAATTGGTTGTGAAAACCGAGCAAGGACTTTTCCGCTAATCGTCGTCGACAACGTTCGATCGCCAAATCGATCGGCCGTGTCAAATGCTCGGGACTGGCGACTTCGTCCTTCAGCACATAGTCTTCGGCACCGCTGCGAACGGCAAGAATTGCCATCGAGCGATCGGCGTGACCACTAAAGACGACGATCGGCACATCGTTTGCTACCGCTTGGATTTGATTTAAACTCTCCAGCCCATGCGAATCGGGCAGATTCAAATCGAGCAAAATCAGGTCTGGAAAACGCCCCGAGACAGCCTCGATCGCTGCGGCGAGTGTTTCCGTCACTTGCAATTCGTAGGACGATTCACTCTTTGCTAACCAGCGGCGGACCGCTTCGATGTCGTCGAGACTGTCTTCCACCATCAAGATAAATCGCGACGGGGTATCCTTCACACTGATGACTCCTCAGCCACGGGCGATTCCTGCAGATCCGAAACACAACGTTTGATCATCGTGATCTCGTTCCCTTTTTCGTTGTGTTTCACTTCGTCCATGAAGGTGTTGATCAACAGCAGCCCACGCCCTCCTTCTTTGTCGAGATTGCTAGGGTCGGTCGGATCGGGAACATCATCCAAACAGAACCCCGGCCCCTCATCGCGAATCGTAAACATCACCCCTTCGCGATCGGCGACCAAACGGAAATAGACGCGGCGATCGCCATACGGTGATTCGTTCATGCGTGCGTCAATCATATCGAGATAGGGTTGACCGTCCTCCATCCGCCGCAATTCCGAGTCGATCTCGAGATTCCCGTGGATCATGGCGTTGACAATCGCCTCGTCCAACGCCATCGCAATCTGCATGTGTTGTCCCGGATCGTAGTCCGCCAACTCGTTCAAAATCGACTCGACACGACCGATCAAATCGGGAACCAGCGACTGATCGTTAGTCAAAGCCCAGGACATCTCGGTGCGGTCAAGGCAACTCGCTAGCAGTTGATTGGTTTGGGCCGCTTTCTGTAATTCCAGTGTCCGCCGGACGGTCGGCAGCAAAATGGTTGCCAGTGCACTTTTCGGAACGTAGCTCGCCGCTCCGGCGTGAAGCGCCTGTGCCGCGATCAACTCACTACCTGCGGCGGTGGTCAAAATCACCGGCACTGGCAATTGCTGCATCGTGATCTCGCGGACGAGTTCCAACCCGTCCATGTTAGGCATTTGCAAGTCGGTCACCACCAGATCGGGCAAGCGTTCTTTGACCTTCGCTAACGCTTGCACTCCGTCATTGGCAACGCTGACCTCATAGCCAGAAGTTTCCAAGAGCATACGAATTTGAATCAGCTGAGTCGCGCTATCGTCGACAACAAGAATACGGTGCTGGTCAGCCATGAACGGTCCTTCGGGGAAGGGTAATCATCGAGTTTGCAGAGGTTCGGCATGACCGCTGCGATGCCATTTCGATTACTTTTTTTGCTTAAACGACAAGATTGCTTTGGGCGTCGAGTCCATGATGTGCAGCAGTGTTCCATCCAAGTTGGTTACCTGAAACGCCATTCGCACCATCGGCGTCATATTACAAAGTCGCAACTCGCCATTTTCGCTTTGCACATAGTCGCTGCACCGCAGCATGGTGGTAATAAATTCAGATGAGATTGCTTCGACGTCCTTAAAATTTATCACCAATCTCGCAGGTTTGCTGGATTGGATGAACGCGATTAACTCTTGTTGAGTTTGTTGTATGAGTTCGCGATCAATGAATTTGCTTGACGTTAGAAAAACAACAGGAACCCCTTCCGAGGCACTCGTTCGAATGTTTTTATAAATCGCCATCGCTTTGTCCGTCCCAAACCGATTGAGTTGAGATGGGAGTGCGTGGACATCGGCCCTAATGAACCAGCCCAACTCCTTCACACCAGTATAAACGATGGCTAGGAAGCAAGGGGAATCGAAGCACACCCTCACCAAAAAAAACCAGACCAAATGTGCCTACAACGGAAACACTTCAATCGCGTCGTACAGCGGCAGATAACGATAGTAGACCTCAAGAATCATCGCCGCCATCGCCGTCGTGTAAAGCCGGCCACCGACATCACCGAACTCATCGGTGAAATGCCAACTGCCGGCCTCGTGTCCCGCGGTGGCTTGGGTACGCACCAAATGGTCGCGAACGCGGGTGTTCCAGCGGTCCCAAGCGGGATGACGCGAATGGTGCAGCGCCAACGTACCGTAGTAGTCATGATAAACGTTGGTCAACTTTGGCCCCCGCTTGGCCATCGCAGTCAACGCCTGCTGCATCGCCATTTCGCTGGGCGTTTTTCCCAAATACATCAACAACGTCAAACCAATCGCCGTGTTCGTTGCATCGGGTTTCATCCCCGGTTTGTAGGCAAAGACGTAGTCGTCATCGGGCGACGTTGACAAAACATAATCGCGAGCACTGGGAAGGGTATGGTAGTGCAGCGGAATCTTGTTTCGCCGCGTCGCCACCAGTGACAAGACTTGCCATCCGGTGAGCGTCGTATCACCGGGCGTGCCTGGCAAGTATCCCCAGGAACCATTGCGATGCTGGGCATAGGTTGTGAATGTCATTGCCTGCGAAACCAATTCGCGGAGATCGGTATCCCCTTGCTCGTTCGCGGGGTTCCGTGACATGTAGAGCGCCTCGGCGACCGCCATCAGGGCGATGCCATGTCCGTACATGCTGCCTTGCTGCCAATCGACTCCTGCGTCAGCCTCTGCAGCAGCAGACCGCAAATAATACAATCCGTCACGGACCACATCTTCATACTTGCCGCTCTGGTGAGTGTAGCCGGCTCCTAAAAAAGCGAGTAGCGCTAGACCGGTCGCTCCCGTCGATGGAGTCGCGGTATCGGATGTTTTCTTGCTATGACGGCAGCGTCCGTTACAGGGATCCAGTTCAAGATT
>NZ_JBFHFD010000479.1:0-6629 GCF_041583735.1 Novipirellula sp. | reverse complement strand
CTCGCTCAAGCCGATCGTCGCGAGTAAAACGAGAAACATCGGTAAGACAGACGAACCGACCGCGCGTCGGCATTTCTTGCTGGTCATTCTTTGCAATCCATTGCGAAAGGTGTGTTACCCTTTTCATCGGATCCTTACTCACAACGACACCAGATTGGCTTGCATCGCAGGCGAAGCTTGGTTGACCACACTATCTTCACAGCAAGTGCACACCTCTAATTGGGGAATATGCGCGATAGTGCACAATGCAGCGTCAAAGCGAAAGATTCATTTGGCAATCACCCTTACAGAGTCAACAATGAACGATCGGTTACATAAAAAAAGATTCGTGTTTGCCAAATCACCTTTTTGGGAGCGATTCTGCTGATTACGTTCACTCTGAAACCCAAGCCTCCGTACCGATTGGATCTTGCCGTTTGGACGCTGCGTCGACGCCCCGAAAACATCATCGATGATTGGGATGGCGATGTTTATCGCCGCGTGCTCGTGGCGCGGGACCAAGCTGTCTTGGTGGAAATTCGACAACGCGGCCGCCGAGAGACGCCTCGGCTGTACGTCACCGCTCATATCGACGCTCCGTTTCCAGGTCTACAGAAACAATTGACAGCGACTCTGACGCGATTGCTTGGAATCGACGTTGATTTGAAGGAATTTTATCAATTGGCGGCTGACCATCGACAGTTGCAGAAGCTGGTCAAACCGTTTGTCGGCATGAAGCCTCCACGCTATGCGTCGTTATTTGAATGCCTTTGCAACGCAATCGCCCGCCAACAAGTCTCGTTGGCGTCGGGAATCCAGCTGCTCAATCGCTTTGCCGAGCACTACGGGCAACCGTTTGACACGACGCCGTTTCGCCGATTTGCATTTCCAGAGGCGAAAGCACTTCACGGTATGGATGTCGAGCAATTGCGGCAGATTGGATTCAGTCGACAGAAGGCGACGGCGCTACTGAACCTTGCCGAAGTCACTCGTCAAGGTGAACTCGAGTACGCGCAATTCGAGCCTCTATCGGACGAAGATTGTGTCGCCGCATTATGCCAATTTCGCGGGATCGGTCGCTGGTCGGCCGAATACGCGATGCTGCGTGGCCTGGGCCGACTGCACGTCTTCCCCGGCGATGATGTCGGTGGACGCAACAATTTGCAAGCGTGGCTCGAGGTGACCGAGTCACTTGATTATGACGGGGTTGCCAGCCTGCTTCAGCGTTGGCAGGGTTTCGAGGGACTGATCTACTTTCACCTACTGCTAAACAAACTTGCCGCGAAACCGCCAGGAGGATTCGATGTCGAAACCAACCCCGACGATTGAGATTGCTCGTGTCTATGATTCGCCGAAATCCGCGAAGGGATACCGTGTCTTGGTCGATCGATTGTGGCCGCGAGGAGTCAAGAAAGAAGACTTGAATCTCGACGATTGGTTTAAGGAAATCGCGCCGAGCGACCAACTTCGCAAATGGTTCGATCACGACGATGACGAGCTATTTTTTGCCCAAGATCAGGGTGACCAGTAACGACGAATCCTCCAAGGCCTGAACCGCATGAGGCTCGGCCGCCGACAAAAACAGCATTTTGCCCGCGGTCAGTTCGTTCGCGTCACCCATCGCGGTAAAGATCACGCGGCCTTCGATGCACTGGACCGTGATCTCGCCTCGTGCTTTGTGCTCGGCGATGACTTTGCCTGCGGGTAGGTTCAATCGCAACACTTCGAAGGCCTCGGTCTTCAATAGCGTCGATGTTTTCGTGCTCGCGATGGCATCGCCCAAGAGGCCGACGTCAAACACTTCCCCTGGTTTCGCGTGTTGGATTGCCATGATTGGATTCTCTGAGTAGGTGGCTAGGGATATACCGGCTAACGCCGCCGGTTCCGATCATTGCATCGAATGGCTGATCTCGAGCTGCTTCGTTCAGTCAAAGATTGGATGAGGGAGGCGGGTGAACAATAATGATGACAGGCTAGAAGCCTACCCCACTTTTGCGACTGATTGCCGCAGCTCTTCTTTGGGACCAAAGAATTCATAGCGGACGCGAGTTTCATCGACGCCCAGTTCTTGCAAGCAGGCGTGGACGGCTTGCATGAACGGTTTGGGGCCACAGAAGTAAAAATCGGCGCTTTGGTAGGGCGTCCACTCACGTAACAGCTCGGTGGTGACAAAACCGACCCCGTCGCAGCGGTTGTTTTCCAAATCGCCTGGCAACGGACAGTCATAGAGCACGCGTGTGTGCATGTTGGGGCTGAGTGACGCCAGATTTCCAATCTCGTCGGCAAATGCGTGCACCCGACTATTGCGAGCGGCCTGCAGGAAATAGATCGACGCTTCGGGATTGGCGTGTACGATGGACTTGGCCATCGACAACAGCGGTGTGACTCCGATCCCGCCCGCCAACAAAACCACCGGGCGTCCCGAGGTCGCGGTCTCGGGATGGATAGTGAACTCGCCGCACGGTGGTCCCAGCTTGACCACATGGCCGGGTTGAATTCCATCGTGCAGATGATTTGAGATTAACCCGTCGGGTGCATCCGGCGAAAGTGCTTGTTCGCGTTTAACGCTGATGCGGAAATGCTCGACGCCTGGACGCTCGGACAAACTGTAATTGCGAGGCGACGTCGGGGTGGTGGGGTGTTCAATGTGGACGGTAATGTATTGGCCTGGTCGAAACGGCGGCAACGGGCCTTGATCCTCGGGACGCAGATAGAACGACGTTACTTCATCACTCTCGGGAACCTTGCGATCGACCACGAAGCTGCGGTAACCGTTCCAGCCGCCCGGTGCGGACTGCTGCTCTTCATAGATTGCCCCCTCGCGGCCAATGAAGATGTCCGCCAGAAACTGATACGCTTCGGCCACCGCGTCGATGATCTCGTCGGTCGCCGCGTCGCCCATCACGTCTTTGATCGCGCCGAGCAAATGCTCGCCGACGATGGGGTAGTGCTCGGCTTTGATCCCCAGCGAGCAATGCTTTTGAGCGATCAACTCTACCGCCGGCATCAGCACGGCGGGATTATCGATATGAGAGAAGTAGGCACAGATCGCTCCGGCTAACGCTTTTTGCTGGCCGCCGGAATGTTGGTGAGCTTGGTTGAAAAAGGCTTTGACTTCAGGGTTCCCCTCAAACATCCGCGTGTAGAAGCGACGCGTGATCGTTTCCGCATTGGCGGCGACCAAAGGGGTAATTGCTTTGACAATTTGGATAGTTTTATCGCTCAACATGGGCAGGATGTCCTGGCACAACAGGGTGGGGGGAAGGTTGCCGGCACACGGCGGAGGGAATAAACTGCATTACATACACAAAAAGGTACAGAATAAAACATGCACGTCAAGGTGCAGATTTAGCGATTCCTCATTTTCGGCGTCTAAGCGGGATTTCTAGAGCCAGGGAAAAGGCGAGACAGGTGAAAATGTTCCATCCACCACCGGTGGACGGTAGCGGTGGCGTGTTTATGCTTTGGCTCTAGAATGTGATGTCCGCCATGCCTGTCCCCAACCTGCTGAAACGTCCCCAATACAAGGCCCCTTCATGCTTTCAAAAACAGCGGAATACGCTCTGCGAGCGGTGACTTGTTTGGGCACTCGGATTGGACAACCCTCCTCGGCCGACGTTTTAGCGGAACAAACCAAGGTGCCGCGGCGTTATCTCAACCGAGTGCTGCAAGACTTGGCCGCGGCCGGCTTGGTCCGCTCACGCAGCGGCCCCGGCGGTGGCTATGAATTGGCGAAAGAACCGGCGGAGATTACGATTTTGGACGTGGTCAATGCGGTCGCGCCGCTGGAACGAATCAACGCCTGCCCGCTAGGTCTAAAATCACACACCTCGCTGTGCCCGCTGCATGCCGAACTGGATCGCGCTTACGAAGCGACTCAGGCCGCGTTTGCCGGAGTCACGATGCAGCAATTGCTTGAATCGACCAACCCCATTATCCCGCTGCGCGAAGTCTCGTAACAGCGAAGTCTCATCACCGGAGTCCGGTGAAGAGAGGGAGGAAGCAAGGAGGAGGCAACGTTCATCCGATCGGCGGGTGAGACCGCAGATTGTGCATCCTCTCTACAAACGCAAACCATCACCAACGCAGGCAGTCAACACAAACATGTCATGGATTTTTCTCGTCATTGCGGGTCTATTAGAAATCGGCTGGGCGATTGGATTGAAGTACACCGAGGGTTGGTCGCGAGTAGGACCAAGCGTATTGACGATCCTGACGATGATTGCCAGCTTTTATTGCTTGGCGGTTGCGATCAAAGACATTCCCATTGGAACGGGATACGCCATTTGGACGGGAATCGGCGCGGTGGGGACCGCGATTCTTGGCATCATCCTACTTGGCGAATCGGCATCCCCCATGCGAATCGCTTGTATCGGAGTCGTCATTCTGGGAATCATCGGATTAAAGATTACGGCGGTGTAGGCCATTGCGAACCGTATTCGTTGCGGATCACGCGGTACAATCATAGGACCCCAAACGCGCTGCTGCGATGCGTCAGCACGTCGCCCCCTTTTATCGCGCCGCTGGACAGTCCCCGCGAGATGGAGCCCAAAAATGCCGAAACCCAATGAAGACGATTCCGACAAGATGATGCGGAACTTTAAACTGATCGTGTTTTTAACCGTGGTCATCCCCATCGTTGCGTTGACGTTTTTCTTGGAAATGCGATTCGAGGCGATCGAAGACGAAATTCAATTCCTCGAACCGGGAACTCGCGACGCAGCAAGAACGGACCTCGACGCACTGCCGTGGCATCCGGTCCAGGGGCAAACGCTGTATGCCCCTGCTTACTCGCACATTTATCATCAAAGTGGTGAACCTCGACTGCTAACTGTCACGCTATCGGTACGCAACACCGATCGAAAGAATGACATCGCATTGACCTCGGTGCGTTATTACGACACCAGTGGGAAGGAACGTCGATCGCTGGTCGAAAAACCGCTTCGGCTCGGGCCGTTGGCGTCCACCGAATTTGTCATCGAACAAAAAGATAAAAGTGGTGGCAGCGGAGCCAGTTTCATTGTCGAGTGGAAAGCGGGACAACCCGTCAACACGCCTGTGGTCGAGACGGTCATGATCGACACCAGCAACACGCAAGGCATCTCGTTCGTGCGTTCGGCAACCGTGCTGGAGGAAACGACGGTCAACGACAAGGCCCCCGCGACGGACGCGACATCAAGCGACTAGTATCGCTGTCAAAAAAACGCACGCGGATACTGCGTCTGTAGCGTTAAAAACGAAACAACCTGAATTAAGTTGACTTTGGCGTAAGCGAGACCTACAAAAGATGCATCAAAAAACTGAAGGCTGGCGTGAAGACGGTTGACGAGGTGGTGACACGCGATGGCAAACATTACTTGCGAGCATTAGCACCGGTACCGGTCGTGATGCAAAAATGCGTGAGGTGTCATGCTCACTACGAAGATGTCAAAGCGGGTGAACCGATCGGAGCGATCAGCTACACCGTCCCCATCGACTAAATCGATCGCACACAAAAATCCGCTGCCCCTTTCCTACCTCCCTTGATGCCGTGATCTCTCGTTGTCTCGGCCATTCCCACCTGATGAGAACGTAATGAGACATCGATTTCTGGTCGTCCTTTCACTCGGCATTTTCCTCACGTCGTTGATGACGCTGCGAGCCGAGGAAACGCCCCGGGACACGCACGGCAAACCTGCAAAAAATGGTCAGACCGACACGCCCGCAGACACTCTGCCGCCACCGACGAGTCTCGCCGAAGCCCGCGCGCGTGCTCGACTGTTGCACGAAACGATCCACGGCACGCTGCAGATTGTTCATCGCGATTTCTTTGACGAAGACGAGGCTCATGCGATTCCATCGGCATCACTCGAGGATGTGTTCCATGAATTGGCGACTCACTACAACATTCAACTGAAGTGGTTGATTGTCGACACCGATGTGGTGAACGTCGATCATCAACCAGAGGACGAGTTCGAGAAGGCTGCCGTGAAAGCACTCCGCAGGAAGCAAATCTATCATGAAGCGGTCGAAGCCGACCGCTATCGTTTTGCCGGATCGATCCGGCTTGCTTCCCAATGTTTAAAATGCCATGTAAAACATCGCAAGAGCACCGAGGACCGGACCGCGGGACTGCTGATTGCGATGCCGATTCGTGTCTCGCCTTGATGCCAAAGCACTAAGGACCGTCGGACCGGGTCTAAGAATCCACTGCCTCACCGCGAGATTAGCCAGTGCCAACAATCGTCTCTATCAACGTGGGTCGACCGCAAACGCTCGGAACCGAGAAGCCCTGGGTTTCCGGGTTCTTAAAGCAATCGGTCAGCGAACCTCTGTGGCTGGGTTCGACGAACCTTGACGGAGACGGACAAGCGGATCTGGAGCACCATGGAGGTCCGCACAAAGCCGTTTGCGTCTACCCGGCCGACCATTACCCCGACTGGCGAACAACGCTGCAAATCGCTGATTTGAATTGGGGTGCGTTTGGCGAGAACTTTACGATCGCGGGTCTCACCGAAACGGATGCTTGCATCGGCGACGTGTGGTCGATCGGCGAAGCCACGGTCCAGGTCTCGCAGCCTCGACAACCCTGTTGGAAATTAGCTCGCCGATGGGACATCAAAACGCTGGCGTTGCAGGTCCAACAAACCGGTCGCACCGGGTGGTATTTT
>NZ_JBFHFD010000478.1:0-6642 GCF_041583735.1 Novipirellula sp. | reverse complement strand
CGACGTAGCACAAAGGCAGCAAGAGTTTCGCGGTGTTTGCAAGACGATCCAAAACGCTTGATGCGTGTTTCGGCCTGGATTGAAGCAAGCCGGCCGATGGGAACCGGCCCTACGTCTGTGACGAAACTCTTGACGAGTTCCGCTACGAGATGGGGATGCTTTGACAGGCTGGAAGCCTATCCCACAACTTATTCGGGTTCGTAGGCCAAGTTCGGGCTGAGCCAACGCTCGATTTCCGAGATTGGTTTGCCTTTTCGCTTGGCGTACGCTTCGATTTGATCCTTGGTCATTCGGTCGACGGTGAAGTAGCGAGCTTCGGGGTGACCGAAGTACAAACCGCTAACCGCCGCGCCGGGGTACATTGCATAGCTTGATGTCAACTCGACCCCGGTACTCTTTTCGGCATCCAACAGATCAAACAGCGTGCGTTTTTCGGTGTGATCGGGACAAGCCGGGTAGCCGGCGGCCGGACGAATGCCACGATACTTCTCGCTGATCAAGTCGTCTTTATCGAGGCCTTCGTTTTGACCAAACCCCCAATCCGCTCGCGCACGTTCGTGCAGCAATTCCGCGAACGCTTCGGCGAATCGGTCGGCGACCGCTTGCACCATGATCGCCTTGTAATCGTCCAGTTCCGCTCGGAATTTCTTGGCCAATTCATCAGCGCCGATCCCAGCGGTAACCACGAAGCCACCGATATAGTCCTGGCGACCACTGTCGACTGGTGCGATGTAATCAGCGAGCGAACGATAATCTTTTTGCCCCTTGCGTTCCCACTGCTGACGCAAGAAATGGAAACGCGACAATTCTTTGCTGCGTGATTCGTCGGTATACAGAATCACGTCGTCTCCGTCGCTGGCCGCTGGCCAAAACGCATAGGTCGCGTTCGCTTTGAGCGATCCATCGGCAATGACTTGATCCATCAGTGCGTTAGCGTCGTCATAGATCTTCTTGGCTTCTTCGCCGACCACGGCATCATCGAAAATCTTGGGATACTTGCCCTTCAATTCCCAAGTCATGAAGAACGGCGACCAATCGATGTAAGGACGAATCTCGGCAAGTGGAAAATCCTTCAGCACTTTCACGCCGGTAAACGAAGGCTTGTCGATTTGCACGTTGGCCCAATCGGTTGCGAATCGTTTTTCGAATGCTTCCGCGTATGGCACCAGCTTTTGTTGCCGATCGCGGAAACTGGCGACCAACTTCTTTTGCTCTTCGACATTGTTGGCGATAAACTCGTCGCGATGCTCTTTGCTGAGCAGTCGTTCGACAACGTTCACGCTACGGCTGGCATCGAGTACATGGATCACGGGCCCGTCGTATGCCGGGCAAATCTTGACCGCAGTGTGCTTGGCGCTGGTAGTTGCACCGCCGACCAACAATGGCATCGTCATTCCTGCACGCTTCATCTCGCGTGCGACGTGTGTCATCTCATCAAGACTTGGGGTGATCAGACCGCTCAGCCCAATCATATCCACGTCTTGCTTGACCGCTTCTTCTAAAATCCGTTCCGCAGAAACCATCACGCCAAGGTCAATGACCTCGTAGTTATTGCACTGCAACACCACGCCGACGATGTTTTTACCAATATCATGCACGTCGCCCTTGACTGTGGCGATCAAGAACTTGCCGCGTGCGGCATCATTTTCGGTCCCCGCGAGTCGCTTCTCCTCGTCCATGTACGGTTCCAAATAGGCCACCGCTTTCTTCATCACGCGAGCGCTTTTGACGACTTGCGGCAGAAACATCTTACCGGCACCAAACAGGTCACCAACGACTTTCATGCCGTCCATCAACGGACCTTCGATCACTTGCAGACACTTGTCAAAGTGCTGGCGTGCCTCTTCGGTATCTTCGACGATGTACTTGTCGATCCCTTTGATCAGCGCGTGTTTCATCCGCTCGGCCACCGATTGGTCACGCCAAGCCAGGTCTTCGCCTGATTTCTTTTTGCCGCCGCCTTTTACCGTCTCGGCAAATTCGAGCATCCGGTCGGTTGCGTCGGGGCGGCGATTCAGCAGCACATCCTCGACATGCTCGAGTAGATCCTTTGGCACCTCTTCGTAGACTTCTAACTGTCCCGCGTTGACGATTCCCATGTCCAAACCGGCCTTGATGGCGTGGAACAGGAACGCGCTGTGGATCGCTTCGCGGACAGGATCGTTTCCGCGGAAACTGAAGCTGATGTTACTGACTCCACCGCTCGTCTTTGCACCGGGACATTCTTTTTTGATTCGCGCGACGGCATTGATAAAATCAACGGCGTAGTTGTTGTGCTCTTCCATTCCCGTCGCCACGGTCAGGATATTCGGGTCAAAGATGATGTCTTGCGGAGGAAAATTGATCTTTGTGGTGAGTAGATCGTAGGCACGCTTACAGATCCGAACCTTGCTCTCTTCATCAGCAGCCTGTCCCTCTTCGTCAAACGCCATGACCACGGCAGCCGCACCATATTGGCGAACCAAACGCGCCCGGCGGAGGAACTCTTCCTCGCCGTCTTTGAGCGAGATCGAGTTGACGATCGCTTTCCCTTGGACATTGCGAAGTCCCGCTTCGAGCACTTCCCACTTGCTGCTGTCGATCATCACCGGCACCGCAGCAACCACCCCGTCCCCCGCGATCAGACGCAAGAAACGCTCCATCGCCGCGACGCCATCGAGCATCCCTTCGTCAAAGTTGACGTCGATAATGGTCGCCCCGTTTTCGACCTGTTCACGCGCAATATCGACTGCTTCCTCGTATTTGTCTTCGCGGATCAATCGAGCAAACTTTTTACTGCCCGCGACGTTGGTTCGTTCGCCGATCATAGTGAACGGAATTTCAGGCCGCATCACCATCGGAAGCTGGCCGGACAACCGGGTGTAAACCGGTCCGTGCGTCTCCTGTTTCGGCTTGCGTCCCTTGACCCGTTCGGCCATCGCGCGGATGTGATCGGGGGTCGTACCGCAACAGCCGCCCAAAATATTTAGCCAACCATTGTCGGCGTACTCGCCCACTTTTTCCGCCATCGCTTTAGGACCGAGATCGAATTCCCCCATCTCGTTCGGCAAACCAGCGTTGGGATGGCACGAAATCGGGATCTCCGCGACGTGCGAAAGTTCTTCGATATGGGGCCGCATCACGTCAGGGCCGAGGGCACAGTTCATGCCCACCGACAACAGCGGGAAGTGATTGATAGCAGTCCAAAACGCTTCGACGCTTTGAGCACTGACGAACGTTCGTCCACCATCACCAAACGTACCGCTCGCCATCACAGGAACCCGGCGTCCCCCCGCGTTAAAGAAGTCTTGGATCGCGAACAAACACGCTTTCAAATTAAGCGTGTCGATGGCGGTTTCGGGCAACAGGATATCGACACCCGCGGCGACAAGCGAATTGACCTGGGCGCGATAACTGTCGACCATCTCTTCGAACGTGGCGCCACGGTGAGCCGGGTCTTCCTCGGTGCTGATCGCCAACTGTTTTGTGGTCGGGCCAATCGATCCGGCGACAAAACGCGGCTTATCCGGTGTCCGTTCGGTCCACTCATCGGCCGCTTTGCGGGCACAAGCCACGGCGGCGTGATTGATTTCATCAACCAATTCAAGTGGCAATCCAAACTCGATCATTCCAACCGGCGAGGCACCAAAAGAATTGGTTTCGACGATATCACTGCCCGCTTCGTAGTAGGCCGCGTGGATCGCGGTAATCTTATCGGGGTGGGTCAGACAAAGAATATCGGAGAAATTCTTCAAATCTTTTTTGGGATCATGATCGGCAAATCGCTCGCCTCGCACCCCCGCCTCGTCCAAACCGAGACGTTGGATCATGGTCCCCATCGCCCCATCGAGCAGCAGAATCCGCTCGCGTAGGAGCTCGGAAATAACAGATTGAGTCGTTCCAGATTGAAGCATTGTGCCGCGTATTTTTAGCGAAAAATGGCAAGGGGAGGCATTTCCAGGACACGTATCTTCGTTTCCTGTTCGCTGTTTCACAAGGTGATGCCTGATTCTGCGAGCAAAATCCCCTCGTTTGCTGGCATTACGGTTTGCTGGCATTAAAAGATGTCATTTCATCTTGATCAATCGGCAAAGTTTGTCTATTCCGCAGATTCCTAAAGATCATCCATGTTGCGTACCGATCTAGTCCTGTAGGGGATCCGACCCGGCTCGCCATGTTTGTCAGTAAAGCTTGAAACGCCTCGCACTCGTGTATCAGGAAGATCACATGACCGTCTCGCAAAAAGCCACGCAAGACG
Source organism: Novipirellula sp. (assembly GCF_041583735.1). NCBI lineage: Bacteria > Pseudomonadati > Planctomycetota > Planctomycetia > Pirellulales > Pirellulaceae > Novipirellula > Novipirellula sp. The sequence goes on along the minus strand of NZ_JBFHFD010000478.1, from coordinate 2,405 downwards.
TCAGACGCTCGCCAGTCAGAGCGGCAGACGAACGCTCGAAGGGCGACGGGGACTCGAACACCGCATTGCCACCGACGCTGTTTAAGCTCAAAAACTTGACCCCGAGCCAATCTGCAAGCACAACACGGTCTGTGAGTGAGGCTGAAATACCGGCGACGGTCACCGGATCAGCGGCAACATCGCAGGCGAATTCCTCAATCAAAACCTCGCATCCGGGTGATTCGGCCGGCACAACCGAGCCGTATCACGCATCGGTTTCCAACGCTGCGACAATCTGCGACACCGCCATTCAGGCTGCGACGGCCCAGGATGCCACAAACAGCCCCACCATTTCGGCGACGATCCCTTCGTCCACCGCGAATCGTTCCCCTGCGGTTTTCGCAGAAGCCGCCACGGTGCCTGCGAAAGCCACCGCGCCTGCGACAATCATGGACTCTGCAACGCCCAAGACTCCTGCGGTCGCATTGGCAGCGCAAACACCGAAACGAAATTGGCAACAACTAATCAGCGCCAATGCACTTGTCATTGCCATGCTGTTGTTAGTGATCATTTTTGCCGTGAAAGTAAGCCGCCGAGCGACTCAATCGTCAAGCGAACCGTCGGTTGCCGATTCCCAACTGACCGACCTGCTTCCTCCCGAAGACTTGGTCGTGTTTGCCGATGAAGACATCAACACCGATGTATCAGGGCACGCTGAACCGGCCCCCGCGACGGTACCGACCGCGAAGGCAAACGTTGCCCTGATGACCCCCGATTCGTCGCCCGCCGCGAAAGTGGCAGTGAAGGCCGATGCCACAGCACCCACCGAAGATCCAAAATTGTCCGCGGGAACACCAGCAAGCACGGTTAGCAGCCCTCGCGGGATCGATCCTGCGATTGCGGCACTGAACGCAACCGTTCACTCGCACAAGGCGCCGACGGCAGACTTTTCCACGTCGCCTCTTGAAAGCCCAAACACCATAAATCTTGGCGGCGACACGGCCAATTCCGAACTGCCCGATTTGTCGGCTGCCAAACCAACCTCGGTAGCCGCTCCGGCACCGGCAACGCCCCAAGAATCGGCCACTCCACGTGGCATCTTCAACTGGGAACAGTACTTGCCATCGCAACCGGTTGCGAACTAGATCATTCGCGTCGTGAACTCACATCGCCCCTTTCATCTAACGACATCAAGCTTCAAATTTTCACTGCTCGGTAACAACCATGACTGCTAACAACCAGGCCTTTGTCAAAGCCTTTGCAAGACGAAACCGCAACGCGGATACGAATTCGTCCCACCAGCAGAACCAGTCTGGCGTGGAAACGAAGCCACGGTCGCCAGCGCCAGCAACATGGTGGATCGATGAAACCGACGACCAAAAGATTCGTGCGGATCATGAGGTAGCCGAACATGTCCCGGCTCCGCATTTTGCGACCGACATTCGCGTGACGAATCTTCGTGATGAAATCGCGGCCGAGTCCGAAGACGCGATGGAATCGTTTCCCGAACCGGAATCAGATCCAATCCCCAATGCCAATGTATTGGCGTCGCTGCAACACACGATCACTTCGTTCGCCAGTGAATCGTACACAGGAACCAGCGACATCATCGGTGGCGGATTCACTCCCTTCGTCGCGCGAGAGCTGGACGAAAGCACGGTAACCCCCACTGCGGCACCGAAACCGGAAAACACTGCAAAACCAGCGAAAGCAACCACTCGCACCGCGATTCCCGCTGCTGTGCCGCCTGCTGCCGCGATACCCGCTGCCGCCCCGGCAGTGAAGACGCCGCGGGTTCCCGAAGCAAAGCCCTATTCGGAAGCGAAGTCCCGTTCGGAAGCAAAATCCACGTCGCATGAAGCGTCGATCATCGAGCTGCAACGCATCTTGTCGAGCAAGACGGCGGCCGCGCGAACGACCAGCCAACGAAAAAACCAAACCGATACGTCAGCAATCCCGACGCAGCCCCTGGCGGCCGAGGCATCTCCGCCGCCTGCCACTGCAACGCCGGACGCTGCAATGCTGGCCGCTGCAATGCCGGCTGCAAACACAATCCCGTCCGCCGATCCGGTCGAGGTGGTAGAAACCTCGCCGAGCCCGACTCCCGAAGCAGCTCCTGCTGTGGCTGCGAAGTTAAAAGCGGCCTGGGAAGTCGATCAATTTGACGTGCCCAGCAACGTTGCCAAGCTGTTTTTCGAAGGCGAATTATTCCAAATGGTGGCCGAACAGATGCTCGGCGCCGTGCAAACCGGTCTCGACAGCGTGTTGGTCACCAGCGTGCATCACGAAGAGGGCCGCAGCACGGTTGCCACCGGGGTTGCCATGGCCGCCGCCGCAGCCGGGATTCGCGTCGCGCTGGTGGACGCCGACCTTGTAACGCCGACGCTCGTCGACGAACTGAGCCTGGATGTCGAATATGGATGGCT
>NZ_JBFHFD010000477.1:0-6642 GCF_041583735.1 Novipirellula sp. | reverse complement strand
GTGAATTCGCTTCCCAAGTTGGGGTTTGATCATCAAGAAATTTTGAAGATGGCGCACGAGCGAATCCGTAGCAAAGTTCAATATCAGCCGATTGGATTCGAATTGCTGCCTCGTAAATTTCCGCTGCGTGATTTGCAGCGACTTTACGAAATCATTTTGGATCGTGAGATCGACAAGCGAAACTTTCGTAAAAAAATGTTAAACATGGATGTGTTAGAAGAGCTTGACGAGTTCGAACGGAACGTATCACACCGCGCGGCTCGTTTGTATCGATTCAATCGTCGCAAGTATCAACAACGTCTAAAGGAAGGGTTCCACTTTGAGATCTAAGCGTGAAGCGTTGATCCTTGTCGACATTCAAAACGACTTTTTACCGGGAGGTGCCTTGGCGGTCGCCAAGGGTGACGAGGTGATTCCGGTGGCCAATCGATGTGTGCCTGAATTCGACAACGTGATCGTGACCCAGGATTGGCATCCTCCGAACCACTCTAGCTTCGCCAGTCAACATCCGGGGCACCCCGCCGGTGATGTCGTGAAGGTGGGCGATGTCGATCAAGTGCTGTGGCCCGATCATTGTGTCCAGCTGACCGAAGGCGCCGCGTTTGCCGATGCGCTTGAAATCCGCTGCGACGTCGCCATTTTTCGAAAGGGCACTGACCCAGCGATGGATTCCTACAGCGGGTTCTTTGACAACGGTCACAAACACGCCACAGGACTTCACGAGTATCTTCGCGAACATCAAATCAAGCGTTTGTTTATCATGGGACTAGCGACCGATTACTGCGTCAAGTACACCGCACTGGACGCCGCGATGTTAAATTTCAAAACGTCAGTACTGATCGACGGATGCCGCAGTGTCAGTCAGAGTTCCGATGATCTCGAAGACGCGATCGACGAGATGAAGGCGGCGGGCGTGCAAGTCATCCACAGCGATGAAATCTTCTCTTGATCATCCGCGATGATCGCGTTTAGGTCCACTGACGAAGGGGTTGCCGCGGTAGAAGAATCGCAGTCGCTCGTCGATTGCCTTGCTGATCCCAATTCGCGGGGTGGCGTGGACATCGCCCGCAGGTGAAGGGGATCTCGGCTGAGCAATCAAGATGTTTCGGTCCGTCGTTAGATCGATTCCATCATCGCCGCGGTCCACGGCAAGGGCTTGGCAGAGCATCGCGGGGCCGCGGGTCAAACGTTTCAGGTCTTGCGTTTGACGGTTGCTTTGCATCTGCTGGATTCCCCACTGCGGCTGGATCGCGCGGATCAATACCGCACTTCCGCGTCCCGGGCCTTCGGTGACGGCATTCATGCAGTATTTCGCGTGGATCGGATAGACATACAATGTGCCAGCGCCCATAAACATCGACGCGTTGCTTCGGGTTTTCCCACGTGCACTGTGGCTGGCGGGGTCCCCGTCGGCCAAATAGGCTTCGGTTTCGACAATGATTCCACCGACCCATTGCCGATTCGTACGTCGCACCAGGCATTTGCCAAGCAATTCTCGAGCGACGATTTCAGTCGGCCTTGCATAGAACTCGCGAGTCAAACGGTCTTTTTGAAGTGGCAATTTATTCATGACAAAACAAACTCGCGCTTTTGCAGCACGTTGGATCTTTCCCGTTTCGAGTCCGCCTATTCATGGTGGTTGGGTCCGCATGGATCGTCAACAGATCGTCGAAGTGGGGCAAGGGGCGGCACCCACCGATGCCGAGGATCTTGGCGATGTGGCGCTGCTGCCAGGCTTGGTCAACGCGCACACGCATCTCGAGTTTTCCGACTGCGACGCTCCGATTGGCGAGCCCGGCATTGCGCTGTACCGCTGGGTCGGCCAAGTCATCACCGCCCGGCAATCCGCCACGGGCCAAGCAAAAGCTGCGGCGATCGCCAAAGGCTTGCAGGAATCGTTCGATGCCGGTGTGAGTCTGGTCGGTGAAATCGCGACGCTTCCGAGTGAATACCCGTCGCAGTCTGACTTCCCACCGCAAAATCAATCCCCTGAACTCATCACGTTTGCCGAGACGATCGGGCTGTCACAACAACGCGGTGACGAGCGTTTTGCGCACACTGAGCAACATGTTCAAACGCAGCCCGACGGTGGCATTAGTCCTCATGCGCCCTACTCGACATCGCGTCCGCTGATTGAAAGGTGCGTTCAATTGGCGTGCCAGACCAATCGTCCATTGGCGATGCATGTTGCCGAATCGCCTGCCGAGCGACAATTGTTGTGTGACGGATCGGGACCGTTTGCCGAGACGTTGAAACAGTTGGGTGTCTGGGATGCGTCGCTGTTCCCCTGGGGCGGTCAACCGTTTGAGTGGTTGATCGATCAGCTTGCCAAAGCACCCTACGGCTTGCTTGTCCATGGCAACGATCTTCAAGTGAGCGACATCGAAAAGATCGCCAATCACCCATCACTCAGTGTTGTTTATTGTCCGCGGACACATCATTTTTTTGGATACCCACCCCATCCCGTTCATGCGATGTTAGAGCGGGGAGTTCGGGTTGCGCTGGGGACCGATTCCCGTGCCAGCAATCCTGACTTAAATCTCTGGCGAGAGATTCAGTTTCTGCTGAATCAACGTCCTGATATCGATCCGGAAGAGGTGCTCGGTATGGGGACGATTTGGGGCGCCGATGCGATGGGAAGGTTCCGGCACGGACGACTTCAGCGAGGTTCGTTCGCTCGGTTCAACCTTGTCTCCACAAGTGCCAAGACGTTGCAGGGGGTGTATCGGGACTTTGCCGAGCAACCCCTAAAACGCGGCGTGTGAAATTCCCAGCGATTTGGATTACGCCGCTCGTTTGACATCTTCGTCCGCAACCGCGGTTCGTTGGGGCTCGGAAGCCGAAACCCGTGCCCGCCGTAGTTCGCGAATCTTTTCGGCATGATCGTGAAGTTCGCCTTCAAGATCGCGAATTCGATTGCTTGCCTTGGCATTCGCCTCGAGACTGTCTTCGAGTTCCGCAGTCACCCGGTTGAGATGTTCACGCAAATCAGTGATTTGGGTTTGCAACGCATCGTTTTCGGGACGCAGTTGCTCGGATTGTTCGAGTTGGCTCTGCAGTTCTTGGATCGTTGCATGTTGATTGTCGATGGTCGCTTGGATCTGGCTTCGTTGATCGCGAGTTTCATCGAGTTGCTGCTGCACCTCCTCGAATTGATGTCGCAATTGGCTAAAGTCTTTCAGTTGGCTCTTTAACGAATCGAGTTGGTCGGTTTGCGCCGCGATCTCTTCGCGGCGTTCTTCGTTAACGCGGCGGAGCTCTTCGAGTTGACCCTGGGTGAGTTGCAGTTTTTCGCGAACCGAAGCGGACACCTCTGCCTCCTGTTGCCAACGTTCGCTTTGCTGCTGAAACTCGTTCTTCGTTTTTTCAAACGACACGATTTCGTGTTGAAGTTCCACAATGGTTTGCTTCGCGAAGACAAGTTCTTCGGCAGATCGCTGCAAGTCAGCGAACTGAGATTGCATCTGCTCGAACTCGGCCTGCCGCGGTCGGATCGAACCACGCAGTTGACTATTTTCGTCGGCGAGTCGCTTGATTCGCTCCGAGGATTGCTCGATCTGGACCTTCGCCTGCTCGAGCTGAGTCTTGTGCTGCTCGAGCAGGGTTTTGCTTTGGTTCGACTTTGCGTTGGTTTGTTCCAACATCAGGGCCGTCTGTTCACGTACCGCACTTAATTGTTGGATTTCGGCCACGCGACGCTCTCGCTCGGACTTCAGTTCATCCAGTCGCAACGTGGTTTCGATCAATTTGGACTTCGTTTGATCCAATTCGTCCTGGCGGCTACTTAAACGTGATTGTGTCTCGGTGAGTTCGCTCGTCAGTTTTTGGATTTCAACAAGACTCTGTTCTCGCTCGGAAGTTAATTCGTCCAACTGTCGCACGGTTTCCGAAAGTTGCGATCGGGTTTGGTCCAGTTCACTTTGACGTTGGCCCAAGTCGGTTTGAGTTTCCGCAAATGCTGTCGTGGATCGTTCCAGTTCGCTCTTGGTTTGCGTCAGTTCGAGCTTGATTTGCTCTAATTCGGCGGTCGCAGTTTCCGAAGTGAGCAGTTGTTGCTGAAGCTGGCTGATTTCGCTTTCTTGGCTTTGCAGCGTCTCGGTTTGCCGCTCCAAGTCAATCATCGCGCTCGACAAACGTTGTTGTAGTTGCACAAGTTCGCTTTGTTTGCCGGAAACAACACTTTGCAGTGGAACGAGTTCGCTTAATTCGTCTTCGAGGCGAGCGATTTCGGCAACCTTCGTTTGTAACGATTGTTGAAGTTGTTCTTGGTGAGCGATCGCTTCGGCAATCATCGCGTCTTTTTCATCGAGCTGTTGTTGCAGCAGTTGCACGTTTCCGTCCGTGCCACTGTGCTGTGTGTTCAGAGTGGCAATGGTTTCGGTATGCTGCTGGATTTCTTCGGCGAGTTGTTGTTGGATGCCGATCAGTTCGGCGACCGCAGCTTCCTTGTCGCTCAGTTGTTGCTGCAGCAATGCGATTCGATCACCCGTTTCGCTGTGTTGGGCCGTCAGCGTGGCGATCGTTTCGGTATGCTGTTGGTTCTCTTCGGCGAGTTGTTGCTGGGTGCCGATCAGCTCAGCGATCTCGGCTTCCTTGTCGTTTAGCTGTTGCTGAAGTGATGCGATGCGATCGCCCGATTCGCTGTGTTGGGCCGTCAGCGTGGCGATCGTTTCGGTATGCTGTTGATTTTCTTCGGCGAGTTGTTGGTGAGTTCCGATCAGCTCGGCGATCGCGGCTTCCTTCTCGCTTACTTGTTGCTGTAACGAGTCGTAGCGATCACCCGCGTCACTGTGCTTCGCCGTCAGCGTGGCGATGGTTTCGCTGTGTTGTTGGTTTTCTTCGGCGAGTTGTTGATACTGGTCCATCAAGGCAGCCAGCTCACTTGTCTTTTCGCTCAATTGCTGCTGCAACGTCGAGAAGCGATCCTCCGATTCACGCTTCGCTGCGATCAGCGTAGCAATGGTTTCGGCTTGCTGGCGATAATCGTCGGCTAACTCGTCATGTTTCGCCGTCAACGTGGTGATCTCGGCATCCTTGTCGCTTAACTGTTGCTGCAGCGATTCATAACGATATCCCGAATCGCTGTGTTGAGCGGTGAGTTGATCGATCGTTTCGGCTTGGGCATCGTTCTGTTTGACCAGTTGGTCGTAGGCCATTTTTTGCTCGGCCAAAGCGACGGATGTCTCAGCGAGTTCAGCCCGCAACGGCAACAGTGAGTCGAGTTCTTCGCTCATTTGGTCCAGCCGCGACTGTTTGCTCTTGATTTCGTCGTCGAGTTGGCTGAAACGTTCTTGTTGTGCTTGGGTTTGTTCATGTGCGACGTTTTGCTGCGTCGTTAACTCAGCGATCTCGGCGTCTCGCTGTTGGATCTCGGCGATCCGAGCGATGAGTTCTTGCTCGAGATTCTGATTCGTCTCAGCAACGTGCTGGTAATCTGCTTGTGCGGATTCGAGTTGCTGACGCAGATCGATCACGGTTTGGTCGTTGGACTCGGTGATTTCGGTTTGCCGCTGTTGCAGTTCGGCTCGCAATTTCACAAGCTCGTCATTGAGCCCGGTGTTGGTTTGGTTTAGTTCCTGGATTTCCTGCCCACGTGCTTCGTTTTCTTGGCGTGTTGCCTGAATTTCGGCGTCCAGGGCCGAGCTCGATTGCAGCACTTCTTGAAGCTGAGAAACAAGTAGCTCGTTGCGACTGACCTCTTCATTCAGCCGTATCGTTGCCTCTTCGCGTGCAGCGACTGCTTCGCTCGATTCACCACGGGTGGTGTCCAGCAATGCTTGAAGCTCGGCATTGCGAGTCGCCAAGTTTTCGTGTTCAGACGATCGGCTTTCGAGCTCGCTGGATTTGGCGTTCAGCTGTGACTCGAGTTCGGCGACATGTTGCTTATGTTGACGTACGACCTCGCGCGATTTCAGATAACGATCTTCGGTCTCACGCAGTCGTTTGCGATCCGAAGCGTTATCGCGATACCACAACAGGTGCCCCACCAGGAGGCCGGCGATCAGGAACGCAAGCATGGAAAAAGCAGCCGGTAGTCCAAACAACTCGGTCATCTTCGATTCCAAATGGAATAACACACATAAAGTCAACGAACAGGGTTGACGGCCGAACGCGGTGACGAGTTATCACATGCGAACGTCCAGCTCGTTTGGCTTTATCAGGAAGCTAGCCCCCCTGTCGACCTTGATTTCCGAGAATTTTGCCGTGAGGGGGCAGCACCGACCTCTAAACGTGGCGAATGAAATCGGCGGCAAAGCTGCGTATCTCGCTGCCATTGAGCACGTGGACCATCCGTAATTGTTGGACTTGTTCGTCGCTGAACGAGTTCAGCGGGACATGCACCAACCGTTTGTGATGCCGCCGCGCCAACCGTTGCCACCCCGAACCAGGCGGTAATGGTGATAGCAAAGCGATCTCGCGTCCGCGTGAATGCAAGCAAGCCGCGGCAATCAGCCGTTCTTCGAGCGTTTCGGCGTAGTCCACTCGAGGGTCGACCCAGACGTCGGGAATGACGACCGGCGGATACAAAAACAGCGCGCCACCATAGATGCTCAGTCCGATTCCAGGACCCACCATCTCGTCTTGGTAATTGGTAGCAAATAATGCGAGCGTCGATTCTTCGTTGTGTTCGGCGAACCAAGT
>NZ_JBFHFD010000476.1:0-6652 GCF_041583735.1 Novipirellula sp. | reverse complement strand
GTCGGATAGCTGGTGATGCCCTCATCGATCGCCAACTGTGATGGCGTGCGGTCAGGATTGGTGACCTCGACAAACGGCAAATCTTTGCCACCGTCCTCGAACAACTGCTTCTGCTCGGTACATGCTGGGCACCATTCGGCGCCGTACATGATCACGCCCGCGTCTTTCAGATCTTTGGCAAATTGAACCAAGTCCGGCTTGGATTCCCCTTCGGCCGCTCGCGAGACGCTTGCGGACTGACTGCTTCCCGTCTGGGAAGCAATGCTGCCGGTTTGAGACGCCAAGGTATTGTACGCCTCGGCACTTGCACCATCGGTTGACATCAATTCGACGTCACCGGCCATCAATTGCCGCTGTTCGAGCGATTCGAGCAGCAAGCGGCCTCGTTTTGCCGAGACGGGGTTTTCGTTTCCGGAGCGAAAATGAGACAAAAGTTCACGAAGCATACCGCGACGTCCCTGTTTGGGTTGGTTTACGGCGCTGGAGCGGTTCTCGCTGGAATTCGAGTGGTTCTCGGAGTTGCGTCGCATCAGTTCTCTCAGGCGGCAAGTGCAAAAAAATAGCGGGCGGTCATGTTCAAGCAGGTCTGCAATCCGGCTGTTCATGGCCAGTTAATGGGCCCATTCATCGGTTAAACGTCGACCACTTATAGTCGTTAAGACGAAAAAATTCGGTACAACCCGCAAGGTTTACCAAACCAACTTTGTGGGGGGCGTGCTTCGTCGTCGGATTTGTGTCGAACGCGATTTGCCTAGCAAGGCAGAAGTAATGAGGGGGCTGTACTGTTTCAATAGGACGAAAAACTCGTCGCGATTGTTCCCATATTATCGAAGCGGGCTCGTTTTCGGCAAATTATTTGCCGGTCGTTCGCATTTTGCGTCCAGCCGCCGCAACCCATTCACGCAAAACGTTTTCGTTCGCCTTCCCAAGATTTAAAAACACTGCCAGAATAGAGGGTTTACACACAAACTCTCGCGAATACCTCTCCCCCACTTCCTCTTTTGCTGGCAATCACTGTGGAACGGCGTCTACTCACTTTCATTATCTACTCCACAGCGTTCTTGGCCATCTATATGTCGTTGCGGCATTGGGTGATGCCCCCGCCGCAACCGATCGCGAAAGATAAACAGCAAGTCGCCGCCCCGGTCGATGAAGACGTCCAGGACCAAGAGGACGCGGACAGCGAGGCGGCCCCCTCCCGCAGCGACGCTGAGACGAGCGAGAACGCAGACGCGGACGCGGCCAATGCCGAGGATCGTGTCATACCCGAGCGGCCGAAATCGCCCGAATGGGTGACGCTTGGATCGATGGACCCCAAGTCGGGCTACTCGATGTTGGTCACGCTCAATAGTCGTGGGGGAGCGATCGAGCGGATCGAATTGGTCCAGCGCGAAGAGGGCAATGGCAAACTGAAGTATCGCCGCGTGGATATCCGCAGCGGGTACATGGGCTACTTTGCCGCGACGACCGCCGAATCGGTCGACGGAGTGACGGTGAATGTCGTGGGGCCTGGAACCCCGGCTCAAGTCGCCGGATTGAAGGAAGGCGACATCATTACCAAAGTGAATGGCAAGGCGATTGTCCGCCGCAACGATATTGATATCGCACTGGCGAAAACCAAGCCGGGCGAATCGGTCAAGGTCGAGCTGCTTCATCGCAGCGACGCATCGGCATCGAGCGAGTCGGGCGAATCGGCAGAGGATTCGCTGATCCCACAAACGATCACCGTCAAACTTAGCGAACACCCTTTGGATCTGATTCGTTTGGCTCGCGATGGCGGTGCAGACGAAGTCATTGGTAACGATTCGGAATTGTCCTGTTTGCTGACGTTAGCACAGGTCAATCGCAAAGGGATCATGGTTGGCGACCAGGCGATCAAAGGAATCTCGGACCCCGCCAACCTCGTGTGGACCACTGAAAAGACGAACAAGTCGTCGGGCGATGCGTTGGACGAAGTCGACGAGCTGAGTTTTCGTTTAGGACTCAGCGGCGATGAGCTTGAAAAGGCCAAGGGGCAACCACTTGAACTGGTTCGCAGCTATCGTTTGGCCAAGGCGAGCTACGTGATCGACATGGGGATTGAGATTCAGAACAAGGGGGATCAGCCTCAAGACCTTGCGTATCGACTTCATGGACCCAACGGTTTGACGTTGGAGGGTTGGTGGTACAGCAACAAGATCAGCCCCAATTTCAGCGGAGCTGCGGCCCGCGATATCGTCTACACCAGTGTCGCAAATCGTCACGAATTGTTGAGTGGTTATGACCTATTAAAGCTTGCCAAAAAGCAACCCGAGGACCCGGATCAGTCGATCTACTCGCCCGATTCGGACGTCAGCACCCAGGCACTGAAGTACGTCGCCGTGGATGCTCAGTACTTCGTTACCGCCTATCTACCCGAAGCCGGAAAGAGGGCGTTTACTGATTTGCAACGTGTATCGGCTGGGATTGTTGCTGACGCTGATGAAATCCCGCGACACAAAGAACGCGCGGTCAACACGACGTTTTATCTGACCAGCAATGTTAGTACGGTCAAGCCGGGCGAATCGTTGAAGCAGACGTTGCGTTTGTTTGCCGGTCCCAAAGACCCCGATGTGGTCGAGGAATACGGCTTGGGCGACACGATCTATTACGGATGGTTTTCTCCGTTCGCTCGTCTGTTGGCAGGATTGTTGCACGTCATCGGCGGAGTGATCGGTAACTATGCGATCGCGATTATCTTGTTGACCGTGTTGGTGCGGGGGTTGATGTTCCCGCTTAGCCGCAAGGCCGCGATTAACGCTCAGCGAATGCAGGAGTTGGCACCTGAGCTGAAGAAGATCTCCGAGAAATACAAAGACGACATGGAAGGCCGTTTGAAGGCGCAGCGTGAACTGCAGGCGCGAGTTGGTTTCAACCCAATGGCCGGTTGCTTGCCGATGTTCTTGCAGTTGCCGATCTTTATCGGGCTGTACCGTGCCTTGTCTGTCGATATTGAACTACGTCAAAAAGCGGTCTCGTCGGCAACAAGCTGGGCGTCCAATTTGGCGGGCCCCGATATGGCAGCATATTGGGGCGATTGGATGTGGGACTATTTGTCGGGACGTGGCACCGGTTGGCTCGGTCCCTATTTCAATATTTTGCCTGTGTTTGTGGTCGGGTTATTCCTGTTGCAACAGAAATTGTTCATGCCGCCCGCAACGGATGAGCAAACCGCGATGACTCAGAAAATGATGAACATCATGACGTTGATGATGGGGTTGTTTTTCTTTCGTGTTCCCGCCGGACTCTGTATCTACTTTATCACCAGTAGTTTGTGGGGGATTTGCGAGCGGATCTTAGTCAAGAAAACGTTGCCAGCCAAAAAACACTTCGATCTGGGCGTTGTCGATGGGACCGCGGTTCCGACAGAGAAGAAAGACAAACCGTTGACGCTGGCTGATCGAATTCGCAACCAGGTCAATAAGCCCGAAGAACCGATCGAACGCCCCAACAAACGCCGCCGTCCCGATCTAAAGAAAAAACGATAATCCCCCGTCGGGCGTTTTGATAGCGGTGCGGCGCAAGCCGCCCGGTCGAAATCGAACGTCTTTCACGCGGCAACCGGACAGCTCGCGCCGTGCCGCTACTTAAGCAGATGGCATTGAGCCCATGGCTCACGATGACGACGTCGTCGAGCCCGATGATCTTCGCGACTTTCGCGACGCTGAATTGACTTTCACTGCGTCTAGTTCATGTCCGTCAACGTGACTGCGGTTCGATATCGCTTGCCGTCACGGTAAATGATCATCGGGATGTTCGAACCGATCGGCGTCAAGCCAACCCGAGCGACCAGGTGGTCATCGTTCTCCACCGGGCTGCCGTCAAATTCGACAATGATGTCGCCGCGTTGCAGATGAGCGATCTCGGCGGGCGATCCGGGGCGAACATTCTTCACCAACGCTCCGCCCTTTTCCCGGTAACCGGCTGCCGCAAGGTCCGCGACGGTAAAATCAGGATCCAGCGTCACGCCCAAATAACCGCGGCGAAGTTGTCCGTTGCGAACCAGTTGATCGGCGACTTTGATCGCCATGTTCATCGGAATGGCAAATCCGATACCCTCGCTGCCGCCACTGCTGCTGGCGATTGCGGTGTTCAATGCGACCACTTCGCCACGCAGATTCAACAGCGGGCCGCCGCTATTGCCCGGATTGATTGCTGCATCGGTTTGAAAGAAATCCTGCAGATCGATGCGTTGTTCACCAAGCGATAAATCGCGACGCCCCTTGGCACTGAGGATCCCAAACGTGACCGAGTGACTGAGCCCAAAGGGGCTACCGATCGCAATCACAAAATCACCGATCTCGGTCGAGTCGCTATCACCTAACCGCGCAGCAGGCAGGTCGATGCCGTTGACCTTCATCACGGCCACATCGGTGCTGGGGTCCGACAGGACCTTGACGGGGTGAAATTCGCGACCGTCGCTGGTCCGCAGCAAAATCTGCTTTGGACTGGCACTAACGATCACATGCCGATTCGTCATGACCCACGTCTCATTATTGATTCGTAAAACGACACCGGCGCCTGCCTCGTCATACGATTCGTTCTTCTCGGTTTTGTGGGCTTCGATATGAATCACGCTGGGCTTGACCAACGTCGACACACGGCGAACCAAGTTCCCCAATCGGTCGAACATGCTGAACTCTTCAGCCAGTTCATCGAACAATCGTTCGCGTTGATCTTCGATCAGCGGTTCAGTCGACTCGTCAAGCGACGGACGACGGACGCTAACGGAACGGCCTTCTTGATAGCCCGATTCCGATGGCGAAGCGGAATCGGAAGGGTACGCTGAATCGCGATTCGAGTAACGCGGCTGGGTCGGCACGCTATCAGTAACGGCATACGAGGGCGACTTGGGGCTGAAGTCGATCGAGCGTTTGATGATCGTGGGGTTCTGTGCATATCCAACGGACGATATCCCGAGTGCCAATGCACACGCCACGCTCGCCATTCGTGACGTTCGTTGCGGCAACACTCGTCCACACAGCTGAGCGAGACGAGAACGACGATCGGCGACGGTTGGGTGTCGAACCGTCTCCGCAGCGGGATAAGGGGTTGGATTCATAGCGTCGTATTGGATTGGAAGGAGCCGATATTGAATGAACGTCATCGCATGGAGAGGTGCCGACGTGATTGTATGCATCGACCTCGGGGGGGCGCGAGCTTTGTTCCTTCATTTGCTGGCATCCCTGTGCGCTTCATACGTCAGAACTAGTACTCTCGGCGCATTAAAAAACGGCCGAACATTCGTCCGGCCGTCTAAGGTTACAATCAGCAAATTCGGTAATCAAATTGTCACGACCGATACGGCCGGATCAATTTCAATCACCGCGACTTAATTTTGTCATGCTAGACCGAGTCGACTTCGGCATCTTCGAAGACACGGTTCCAACTGACCGCACCTGCCGTGCCGCTGGACATTTCGGATTTGCGGCGGCATGCGATGCATTCGGTTGCGTAAGGAATCGCGCGAAGCCGGGTCAAAGGAATCGGTTTGCCGCAATCGACACAATCCCCATATCCGCCTTGTTCCATTCGAACGATCGCCTCTTCGATAGCGCTCAGCTCGCGGCTTTCGACTTCCAACAGCTGGCTGTTCAACTCGTCTTGCATCGTGTCAGCTGCGGCGTCAAGCACGTCGCCAGTCTTCTGTTGATGCAGCTCTTGCAACAAGCTCAAATCGCCCGCCAATGCACGACTTAAAGCGTCGCGGCGACGGATAAGATTTTCTCGGAGCTTTAATAACGCGTCTTTTCGTGGCATCTTCGTAACCTCGCTCTATAGGATCGATGCCTCCTAAAAGTGGATGCACCGTATTGGCTAACCCCAAACTCTCTAATCAACGCTGCTGCTGTTTCTCATTCTCGCTTGCACTCTCTCACTCGCTTGCAATTTCTCGCTCGCACTTCGCTCGGACGATGTCATGACGCCGCTCGTAATGCGATGGCGACGAAACCGCTGTTCACCTTCGGTGCTGGTCCTTGCCGCTCACTGCTGTTTTCTACCGAGCTCATCGATTTGGTCGTGCTTTATCGCGTAGTGTGCTCAATAGTGCAGTGGGTGGCATAGGGGACCCACAAATGGACCGGGTAACGACGCCGTAGAACACGAAATTATGGCAACTGAGTGGTTCAACCCGCCTTTACGCATATTTCGTTCCGAAGGTTCGGCGAATTATCGAGTCCGTCCTTAGTTCGCTCCAATCATAGGAAGCTTGGCCAAATTGTCTTCCTCCCGATTTGGATTTCCTAGCATTTTCATCCTTGACTCGCCTTTCAGGTCGCGATTGAAGCGGTTTTAGCGGCTTCGTTCCCCCCCGCTAGAATTTGCGTTTCGTAGGACATTTGCGATCCAAGCGAGCCTCGATCGGTGCTGCAGAGATGAGCAAATTGCCGCTGGCTGCCAATTTGGCGGGCACTCCGGCATGGAGTGGACATTCAGGTCATTTTGTGGAGATTTCATCCTGTTTGGGGGAGACTCAAGCAGATAATCGACAAAATTGGCATCGTCGTCACGATTAGATTAACCGTAATAAGTCCTCAGATCCGAAGAAGATACAGTGCAAACCTAAAGCAACAGGGGAAGACCCACGCGCCGTGTTTGCCAGCAATTGCGAACTGATCCCACTTTCCATGCG
>NZ_JBFHFD010000475.1:0-6659 GCF_041583735.1 Novipirellula sp. | reverse complement strand
GCCATCGCACACGTGTCCGAGATTCCGGCAAACGCCAAGCCGGCACCGACAAACGTTGATACGCCGGCAAAGGCAACGTGGACCGTCAACGCCAACACGGCACCGGTGAACACGAGCGATCCGGCGACGATGCGGACTTGTCGGTCGATCGAAATCATCGAGATTCGCTTGTCGTGAATGAGTGATAATCGAGTGGACGACGAAACCTTGGCCTACGGTGCCTTCGATTCCCCAAAAAACGACTCGAGTTTCGCAAAGATCACGGCAAATCCGCAAAATCCGCTCGATCCCGAGTAGATCAAACTGCAGCCCATCAACACGATGCCCCAGGCAAACGCAGCATCGACAAGAAAAGTAGCGAGCGAAAAACCGAAAACCAAGCCGCCATTGGCGACCAAAGCAAATCGAGCGGGTGAAATTCGAGGCATCGCTCTCACGCATGAAATCCACAAACTGCGACAGCTCGTCGCAACCTATCCTAAACGGGGGACATCCGGGTGCGATCGATCGACGCGGCCGCGTGAAAACGGGGCTTCCCAAGAGCCCCGATTGTCGATAGTTCTCTAACTTACGATATTTGCAGCCTCCGCGATACGAAGGAACCTGATCACGATGAATGCCACCAAGCCGCTTACCATTGTCATTGTTGGTGGGGTCGCCGGAGGGGCGTCGGCGGCAACGCGAGCCCGCCGGATGAATGAAAACGCTGAGATCATTCTGCTGGAGAAAGATCCAGACGTGTCGTTTGCGAATTGCGGCTTGCCTTATCATATTGGCGAAGAAATTCCCAATCGCGACTCGCTGCTTGTCGCCACGCCCGAGTTTTTACGTCGCCGATTTCGCTTGGATGTGCGAACACGACACGAGGCGGTGTCGATCGATCGCCAAAACAAACGGGTGGAAGTCCGTTGCGGTGAAACTTCGGGAATCACTTGGATCGATTACGACAAATTGATCCTGGCGCCCGGTGCGTCGCCAATTCGCCCCAATCTGGATGGGGCGGATGCCGAAAATGTTCTCAGCCTGCGGAACTTGAATGACACCGATCGCATCAAGGCGATCGTCGACGACAAACAAACGAAAAACGCGGTGGTCGTCGGTGCGGGCTATATCGGGCTGGAAATGGTTGAACAGCTTGCCCAGCGGGGACTCAACACCACGCTGGTGGAACTGCAGCCGCAGGTATTGCCACTGCTTGATCCAGAGATGGCTCGGCCGATCGCCGATGAAATCGAAGCCAAAGGAGTCTCGCTGCTGCTGGGCCGTAGCGTCACCGGTTTGGTCACCGACGGCAATAACCAAGTGACCGAGGTCAGCTTGAGCGACGGCAGCACGATCCCGACCGATTTGGTTGTGATGGGGATCGGCGTGCAACCCAACATCCAACTTGCTGTTGATGCGGGATTGGAGATCGGAGTCACCGGCGGGATTGCGACCAACGACTTCATGCAAACCAGCGATCCCGATATTTACGCAGTCGGTGACGCGGCGGAATATCGGTTCGGTCCGACCGGAAAACGGATGCGAGTTTCCTTGGCAGGACCAGCCAATCGGGCGGGACGTTTAGCGGGCCAGCATGCTGCGACCGGCCAAAGCGACCCGATGCCGACCGTGCAAGGGACGTCGGTCGTCCGGGTGTTTGGCGTCAGTGCGGCGATGACGGGATTGTCGCGTGCCATGGCAAAACGAATGGGGGTCGACGCGGCCAGTGTCACGATCGTGGCTAAAAATCACGCGGGCTACTATCCCGGAGCCGAGGTGATGACTCTGAAACTGGTCTACCAGGCGGAAACGGGAAAGATCCTCGGTGCGCAAGCCGTCGGCGGTGCAGGCGTTGACAAACGAATCGACGTGATCGCCACGGCCATGCAATTCGAGGGCACTGCTAGGCAACTCAGTGGCGTCGACCTCAGCTACGCGCCGCCGTTTGGATCGGCAAAAGATCCGGTCCATATGGCCGCGTTCGCCGCCTGTAACCAGATCGATGGCATCGAAACATTTTGTGATAGCGATGCCAATTTAGCGGGGAAACAGGTGGTCGATGTCCGCACCGCCGGCGAGATTGAGCGGACACCGCTGGCCGGATCGCCGCTGAGCAGCGAATCCGAAGCAGGGGTCTTTGCCATCCCGGTCGATGAACTGCGAGAGCGAATCGGCGAGCTCGATCCGTCGCTGCCCACGGTCGTATCGTGTGCCGTCGGCGTTCGCGGCCATATTGCTGCACGTATTTTGAAACAGCACGGTTTCACAGTGGCGAATTTGTCGGGCGGAGCGACGGTGCGAAACCGAGTCAATTTCGTTTCATCCAACGAGCATCCTTGAAGAATTGCGAAAACCGACCCGTCCTATTTTACGTGTCGGGAACGTCGCTACGAATCCTTGCAGGATTTTGACAGCTGCCGGGACTCATTGCCTCGTCCATTACGGCGTGGGACGCGAGAGCCTCCGATGCAGTGGGTGCACCTAAGAAACGAAGTTTTTTGCTTTGTTTTAGCCGGTCAAGGAGGCAGCGACAAACATCCAAAGCAGGTACAATCAGCGTCCAAAAGCGATGTTCGATAGCCCGCGAGAGCTAGTGTAGAACCCTGTTCGACACGACCAGCGCGCCCATTTGCTCGATCGCCTAGCCGAGCGTGCGAATGGGCTCATTGTTAGAGGCCGCACGGATTGCCATGAACCGATGGGACTTGTATTGACGACGATCAATTTTTAGCGGAGATTCCTGCTTCAAAATTGATTTGAACAAGCTTGCGACAGCCTGCCACATTGGCAAATCTGCGTTTGGTGTTCAGTTTGTTAGATACATTTCCAGAGGGTGGCGACGAACCCAATGCGATCAGCGTCACCGTTGGCTGACTCATCAGCTCGCACCACTCGTTTGTGATCAAAGGAAGAGACACTTGTCGATCGAGACTCAATCAGGATTTCCTGAGCAACAATCAGGTCAAGCGAATCTTGACGCGCAAATCGATACTTATTCCTACGATGACGATATCGTGCGGAAGTTTGCGACAGCGACCCTGTTTTGGGGTCTGGTCGCCACGCTGGTCGGTTTGATCGTCGCGATCATTTTGGTTTTGCCAAAATTGTTTGGTGAACTTGAATGGCTCAGTTTCGGTCGTCTTCGCCCGCTGCACACCAACGCGGCGATATTTGCCTTCGCCGGCAACGCGATTTTCGCGGCTGTCTACTACAGCACTCAGCGATTGTGCAAAGCGAGGATGTGGAGCGACGCGTTGAGTCGGCTGCATTTCTGGGGCTGGCAAGCGATCATCGTCGCGGCGGCTGTGACACTGCCGATGGGGATCACGCAAAGCAAAGAGTACGCCGAGCTTGAATGGCCAATCGACTTGGCGATCGCCGTCGTCTGGGCTGGATTCTTTGGCATCAACTTCTTGATGACGTTGATCCATCGTCGCGAGCGGCACATGTACGTGGCGTTGTGGTTTTACATCGCCACGATTGTCACCGTGACGGTACTGCACGTCTTTAACAACCTGGTCGTTCCAATTGGTCTGGGCAAAAGCTATCCGATCTATGCGGGTGTCCAAGACGCGTTCATGCAGTGGTGGTACGGCCACAATGCGGTAGCGTTCTTCTTGACCACTCCGTTTCTCGGCTTGATGTATTACTTTTTGCCCAAAGCGGCAAACCGGCCGGTATTTAGCTACAAGCTTTCGATCATCCACTTTTGGTCGTTGGTCTTCATCTACATCTGGGCTGGACCTCACCATTTGCACTACACCGCACTTCCCGAATGGGCCTCGACGCTGGGGATGCTGTTTAGCGTGATGTTGTGGATGCCGTCGTGGGGTGGCATGATCAACGGGCTACTAACGCTTCGCGGTGCTTGGCAAAAAGTCGCCGTCGATCCAGTTTTGAAATTCTTTGTCGTCGGGGTGACATTCTACGGGATGGCGACCTTCGAAGGCCCGCTGTTGAGCGTGAAGAGCGTCAACGCGCTGAGCCACTACACCGATTGGACGATCGCCCACGTTCACGCCGGTGCGCTCGGATGGAACGGCATGATGACGTTCGGAATGCTGTATTGGTTGTTGCCACGGTTGTTCCAAACCAAGTTGTGGAGCACCAAGGCGGCCTCGGCTCACTTTTGGATCGGAACGATTGGCATTTTGCTGTACATCGTGCCGATCTACGCCGCCGGCTTGATGCAAGGTTTGATGTGGCGAGCGATGGACGAAACCGGAAACCTCGTTTATCCCGACTTCATCGAAACCATTCAATCGATCGTGCCGCTGTGGTGGTTGCGTGTGCTGGGCGGTTTGCTGTTTGTCTCGGGTATTCTGATCATGGCAGTCAACTGGTTCATGACCTGGACCACCCGTCCACCCACCTATGAAGTACCGGTTTACCACACGCCACGATTGTCCAAGGAAGTGCCGGAAGAAACGATCGACACGACCAGTGCACTGGACACCGTCCCGGTACTGGAATCGGCCAAGAAGCTTGACGTGTTTGGCAGGATGGATTGGCACCGCCGCTGGGAACGATTGCCGCTGCGGTTTACCGTGTTGACGACATTGGCGGTGGTGATCGCCAGTCTGTTTGAGATCATTCCGACGTTCTTGATTCGCAGCAACGTGCCCACGATCGCGACGGTAAAACCGTACACGCCGCTTGAGCTTGCTGGCCGCGACATTTTTGTCGCCGAAGGCTGTTACAACTGCCACTCACAGATGGTGCGTCCGTTTGTTGCCGAAACAAAACGTTATGGCGAATACAGCAAGGCGGGCGAATTCATTTACGACCGTCCGTTCCAATGGGGAAGTCGCCGTATCGGTCCCGACTTGGCTCGCGAAGGGGGCAAACAGAGCAGTCTTTGGCACTGGTTGCATCTGGAAAATCCAGAGCAGGTTTCGCCCGGCAGTGTGATGCCCAGCTACCTGCATTTGCTCGATACAAAGATCAACTTTGAGATGATCCCCGATCGCGTTTGGGCCGCCCAAGCGTTGGGAGCCCCCTACGACTTTGACATCGCCGATTCCGCCGACATCGCTCGCAAGCAAGCCGAGGTGATCGCGGCCGACGTGGTCTCGCAAGGCGGCCCGGTACAGCGTGGCGAATTGATGACGTTTGACACCAAAGCGATCGCATTGATTGCGTTTCTGCAGCGAGTGGGAACGGACATCTTCGCAACGCCGGAGCCCGAAGCTAAAGAAGAAACGCCGGCAGACCCGGCCACGGCCGAAGAACCCGCCACCGAAGAGGTCGCGGCACGGTAACGAGATTATCCGGTGGATCCTTTGGGAAAACCGACGAAAGTCTTGACGACGTCCGCTACGGGACCGCGAGACAAAAACGAACTTCTCACACCTAGTGAATTTGAATCATGCTTACTGATGTGATACGAGCAATCGATTACAGCGACTGTGCCGAAATTGCACTGGCGTTGTTCTGCTTTGCCTTCGGTTTAATGTTCTTCGCCACGATGCGATTGTCACGCAACGCGACTGACCGATTTGCAGCTATCCCGCTATCCGACAATGTGGAGACTCCTCGCGATGGACAATAACCCGAAAAACCAAGATGGTATCGAGCAAGAGTCGATCGTGGGTGAAATTCCTGATGATCCGTTGACAGGCCATGCCTATGACGGCATCCAAGAATTTGACAATCCATTGCCAGGTTGGTGGAAATGGATGTTTATCGGATCGATCTTGTTTGCGTTCCCGTACGCCGCGTTCTACCACGGCGGCGCCGAAGGACGAACGGCCACCGAACGCTATGACAAAGCACTGGCCGAGAACATCCGATTGCAATTCGCAGAGATCGGCGAATTGAAAATGGATCGCGCCACTGTGGTGAAATTTTTATACGAGCCCAATTGGCTGCGGGTGGGCCAATCGGTTTTCAAAACCAATTGCGTTTCCTGTCACGGCGCGGACGGCGGCGGTTTGGTCGGCCCGAACCTGACCGACGATGCATATAAAAACGTGAAAGACATCGGCGACATTTTGAACGTTCTAGAGAACGGGGCAGCGGGCGGAGCGATGCCGGCGTGGAAGACTCGCTTGTCCCCTAATGAATTGGTATTGGCCGCCAGCTATGTCGCCAGCCTGCGTGGCACCGAAGCGGCTGACGGCAAGCCCGCCGAAGGACGCGTGATTGCGCCATGGCCTGAAGCGCCACCCGAAGAAGCCCCCGCTTCTGACGAAGCAACGGACGAAACCAAAGGAGAGGCAAGCGAAGAAGCCTCCGAGCCGATGGGCAAGAAGACAGCGACCTAAAAGAACCAAATTGTCCGAATCGCCGGGCAATCCCTGCGGCGACTCTCCCCAACCCCGGGAAGAATCGCCGCCACCGCGGATCGATCCGCCAACGCCGCGAGTTCGAGAAACATTCCGAAAGGAATAAAATCGAACCGCTGCAGTGATTCCCGCTTCTATTGAAGGAGGCGTAACGATGAATGATGCAAAACCGTTGCCGGTGATTTCCGACGGCGCAACCCATGACAGCAGCATGCTCGAGTCACCCGAGCATGTGCTTAGTACGCTCGAAAAAGACGGTTCGCGGCGCTGGCTACGGCCAACCTTGTCGACCGGTTTTTGGTGGAAATGGCGACGCTGGATCGCCTACGGCTTGGTCGCCTTCTTCGTCGCCTTGCCTCACGTTCGCATCGGAGGGCTGCCGCCGATTTT
>NZ_JBFHFD010000474.1:0-6669 GCF_041583735.1 Novipirellula sp. | reverse complement strand
CAGATCACCACAGACGATCACGAATCGAGGGCGAAGCCGGTTAATATGTTCGACCGCTTGTTGAACCAGAGCTACTTCCTGCTCGAACCCCTTGTTTCCAGTGAACATGCCGTACTGAGTGTCGGCAAGTTGCATGAAGAAAAAGGGGCGTTGCCACGTCTGTTCTCGCTGGGGGTCGAAAGCCTTGAACGTTCGATTGGCCGCCTGCTTGAAACGCGTGTTTACCTCACTTGCGGGCTCGTCCGCAACGGTGACGCTAGCCATTATCGCCATCGTTGCGACAGAAATCAGCATGGATGTTAAGTAGGTTTTCAATCGCATTATGTTCGTCAATTCCAATGAGCGGGAGGTTCGATTGTGGTTGGACGCAGCGTACGCAATGGCACTTCATGGCCGCGGATCGTCTCGTCGCTGGCAACCCACTATAACTACTGCGTTCCATGGCAAGTGAGATGGTGATTTGTCTCAGTTTTTTTCGTTTACAGCGAGCGGGCAGCGTTCGCCGATTTACGAAAGCCAGCCATGTTGCGGTAAATTGAAGGACGTCAGAAATGTGCTAAGTCCCTTCGCCACTCTTTCGACGCGTGTCCGCGAGTAGCCTTGACGGTCTACTTTGATATCGCGGTGCCAACGCCACTGTTTCCGTAGCCGTTTCCGCAATAGAACATTCGCAAACGGGCTCCCTCACGAATGACGGTTGGATATTCCACCATTTGTTTCTCCCAACCGTCACCAGTGGGGCTCAGCTGCAGATTGTCGTCGGATTTGGCACCGCGACGCCAGTGAATTCCATCCTCGGATTCGGCGTAACAAATCGAATAGAATCCCCATCGCGTGCCGATTGCGGAATACCACATGCGAAACATTCCATCGGGTTGCTGATGCACGACGGGACCGGCAACCGCGATGTCTTCGTAGTCTCGCTCGGGGTCACGCAGCAGCACCGAACCAAGTTTTTTCCAGTGGATGGCATCGTCGGAGACCGCCAGGCAGATCGTCTTTTGCTGGTTGAGTGCATGGGGTTTTCCCGTCGTCGGACAACCGGTGTAGTAGAACCGCCACTGAGTCGATCCATCCTTTTGACGCACCTGCAATACCGATCCTCCGGCGATCCCGATCGCATCAGGATCACCGTGTTCGCCGCTGGGGGTAAGGACAGCTTGATCGCCGGAACGAGACCACGTCATGCCATCCGGACTGGTCGCCATTCCGATCCCAGGAAACGCACTCAATCCTGTGCCTTTCCCTGCGTTGCCGGTGTAGTAGAGATGCCAATGGTCGTCACGGATTTGCACGGCATGCGGCAGCACACACCAATTCGCATCAAACGATCCTTCGGCGCCGGTCCCGAACAGGGGGCCAGTCCGATCCCACTGAGTGAGGTCATTGATCGCGGCAGTGGCGACTCCGATATGGTGTTTTTTGTCGTCGTCACCTCCGGCATAAAACAATCGATACGTTTCGTCCGCACGCACCACCCACGGATTCATCACTCGAGTGGAATCGAATTCGCCTTTTCGCGGAGCAAGCACGGGATTGTTTTCATCTCGAATCCACTGGACTGGTTGTTTCAGTGTCGCGTATTCTTCGCGGTGCGATAACCGCATTGTGACCACTTCATGGCGGCTGCGGACGATTCCGAACAAGGTGCCGATATCGCTGCGGTCCCAGGCGATTCCTTGGCCTGCGATCGGCGCGGGAACCGTCGCGACGTGGTTCAGTTCGCCGTCGGTCTCGGGCACGGTCAAAACATACAACTCGGCGTGGTCATGACCGGTCACAAACAGGCGTCCGTTGGGGCCAAATGCGCCCCCTGAATTGCTGTTGGGCAAAAATCGCTCGATGACGGATTCCGGAAATGTCCACGTTCCGGTCTTTTGCCACTCGTCGTCGTAGCGAGCCA
The DNA here is from genome assembly GCF_041583735.1 of Novipirellula sp. Classification (NCBI taxonomy): domain Bacteria; kingdom Pseudomonadati; phylum Planctomycetota; class Planctomycetia; order Pirellulales; family Pirellulaceae; genus Novipirellula; species Novipirellula sp. Next base: position 4,766 of record NZ_JBFHFD010000474.1, on the reverse strand, counting down.
GATAGGTGCGGCGGACGTTTGCCTCGCCATAAAATGCGAATGCAATCCACCACGATCCGCGATGCCGTTGGATCCAGTTGATGGCTCCTTCGGTTTCGTCAAACTCTTTTCGCTCGCGATGCTCGAGTGTTTCGGCAGAAAAAATTTCGATCGAATTTTTGAGCGGCGATTTAGGCCAATTCGAATTGGCGCAATACAGCCGCCCGTCGACCACGATACCGCTATTGAGATGGATAACGGGCGAGCCGTCGGGAGCGGTCCATTTCGCCAGCGGACGTGAGGTGCCTTTCTCGTAACGGCCAATCGTGCGATTGGAGATCGCGTAAAACGACGACGCATCAACGGCAACCGCTTGATGTGCCTCGGGCACCGAGACTCGATGAAGTTGGCGAAACGTCATCTCCGACGCGGTACCGAGGGGCGATGCTATAAACAAAACGGTGACTAAGATCACCACCGCGGAGGATTGCAAACGTCGGAGATTCATAGGAGTGCGTTTCGTGAGGGTGAGGTCGATCTGAGATAGCGAGGACGCCCACGCAAGTTTACCCAAGCCGGCGTTAGGATTCTGGCTCTTTTTATTTGCCAAGGGAGGGATTCAAAGCGGCCTTTTTGTGTTCAAGTTCCATCAAAACCTTGGCGGGAAAGACGACGCTGTTAAGCCAGAAGTTCATCTTCGGATAGGGAGTGAAGAAGGTGGGGTAGTCGCCGTCGTGAACTTGTTGCACCGCGGGGAAGGTGTTGGCCAGCGATTCTGCCTTTAGTCGATACATCGTATCGCCGGTCGATTCGTAGGCTTGCCAGTAAGTTTCGATCATCACGGCGGCCGACCGCCCCACCGGATTCCAGAATACGTACTGTTCCTGGACCGAGGGCGTGATCCAATTTGCAGAGGAAAATCCAGGATTTTTGCGTTCACGCGGAAGAGGCTTTTCCCAGATCACAAACTGGTCTTCGGCAAAACGGATCAACTCTTCGGCGAGTTCCTGATTTTCCTTGTTTCGCAGCAGATACATTGCCAATTCACAGGCTTGCTCGCGACTTTGATTGATGTACGGAGCACGCGGGACGATGTCTTCAAACTGGCCCTGCCAATTAAAACTCTTGACCGGGTTTTCCATGATGTAATGTAACGCCCGTTGTTTGGCTTCCTCGAGTCCTTCGACTTGATAGTCGCGTTGGAGACGATCGATATAGTTGACCACGGCGGTTGGAATTGAAATCAGTTCGCTGACCGATTCTCCGTCCTTGAACTGAACCAACAGCGGCCACGTCCCCTGTTCGTTTTGAGTCGTCCGGTAAGTCTCGGCGATCTGAGTGGCAGCGAGCAAGTATTTGTCATCACCGGTCAGTTCGTAGACCTCAAGGAATGCATTGCCTGCATCGACTCCCATCGTTGTCAGGTGATTGGCCAGCCGCATGTGCTTTTTCTTGACCTTCTTGATGTGAGGCCCGTGATAAGTGGGGACGTGATGCTGCCACTTACTGCCCGCTGGGAAACGAATCTGCAGCATGTAGTCGGCAATCACGCGTGCGAGTTCCGTGGAACGTCGTGCCTCTTCGCTGCCTGCGGTCAAGCGAGCTTGGGTAACCGCACCGATCAGCAGGGCGCCGTGTATCTTTGACGGATACTGGTACAAGATGTAATCGGGATCCGGTTCACGATGGTGGAGCCAGTAGTTGACGAAATCCTTATGGAGCAGTTTTCGTAATGCCAGCGACGCACTCTCTTCAAGCGGTAGCACAGGAGGCTCGTGATAGGGACCATTAAATGGAGCCGCACGATAGGCTGACCGCTTTCCTGCGATCCCCAGCGTCGTGCCGTCCTTTGCAATTCCCGTCACGGTCAATGTGAACTCCCCAACGGGAACCTGAGTCCAAATGGGGCCAAGATCGGCAAACGGCTCTACCGCATCAAAGTGGAACGAAGTCCCCGCCGCTTCGGACGTGAGCTCGAAACGGTAGTGGGCAGCGTTGGGTACGCGTTTGAAATCAAAGGCTGGGGCGTAGATAAATCGCTTCGCATGCTCGTTCCAAAACGGAACTTGACCGGGGATCCCTTTGCGCACTGGGGTAGCGGACGCTTCCCAGGCGACGCGGCCGGCGGCCGTTAACGTGGACGGATGCGTTTGCCCATTGGATCCTGGTGAGAAAGTTACCAGCAGGACAAGCGAAAACAGGAAGCGAAGAGGGACTAGCGAATGGATGGCAAACACTTTATCGATTGCGGTGGGGTGGGGTGGCGAGCCGGTAAGGTTGAAGGGGAGCCGTCAGCTTATCAAGCTCGAAGAGAGGCGTCCAATTCTGAGCGATGGTTAACCGGCACCGTGTTTTCACAGGCTGCCCTGCTAGGGTGGTGTGAAGCATTTAGAGACGGCAATTTGCGGCATTTGCGTTTTGTAGCGACGCTTGCTAGAGCGTGGATGGTTGCCGGCCAATACGAATCACCACCTTCTGTCGAAGGTAGCTACGAGAAAATTCAGCACAGCGTTACCTGCGGAGGTTTTGTGATACAACGATTGCTGCACGGAACAACGATTGCTGGCCTGTGGCCGCCTGCGCTGACCGTAAACTAAGTTGGTCTTGAGGATTGCAATGGAAACGATCGAATTAGCCGACGGCGGGACGCTGATGTACGAGCACGCCTTTATTCCGCCAAGCGTGGCGGATCGCTACTTTGTCGCCTTGCGAGATGAATGTGTTTGGGAGCAAAAGCCCGCACTTTTCGGACACATGCAGCCTCGTTTGACCGCCTCTTACGGCGAAGCCGGAATCGTGTATCGTTACTCAGGTCTGGATAATGTGGCGCTGCCGTGGACCGACACGATGCTCGCGATCAAACAGCAGCTCGAAGCGGTTCAGGGCAAGTACAATTATTGTCTGCTGAATCGTTATCGCGACGGCGCTGACAGCATGGGGTGGCATGCCGATGACGAGCCTGAGGTGGGCGACGTGATCGGTTCGATCTCGTTCGGGGCGACGCGAACGTTTCGGATCCGGCACAATCAGAGCAAAGAAACGATGTCCTTTCCCGCCGGGCATGGCACGTTGATCATCATGGCCGGCGCGATGCAGCAGTTTTGGAAACACCATATTCCCAAAACTGCGGTGAAAGTCGGCGAGCGAATCAACATGACGTTCCGTCACATCAAAACGAATCACTGACCGAAACGAAAAAGGAACCTCGAGTGGCAAACCCTCCCTCGGACGAACGATACCTAGCGCTCAAAGCGGTCATGATGCCTCGTGACACCAACCCGCACGGCACCATCTTTGGGGGCGTGATTCTCAGCTACATCGATCAAGCGGGTGCAGTCGGCGCCTACCACGAAATTCGCCAATGGGGGACCGATCGAAAACCGATGGTGACGGTCGGGATGAAAAGCGTCGAGTTTCATCGCCCGGTGTTCGTTGGCGATGTGCTCAGCTTTTGGACTCACTTGGTCCGCGAAGGCAAAACATCGATCACGATCCATGTCGAAGTGCAAGCCGAACGCGAAGGCCAGCTCGAGAAATTGACCGAGGCCGAGGTTACTTACGTGGCAATCGAATCGGCGGGCGAGCAGCGACGACCGGTGCGGATTCGAGATAAGTAGTCCGTTGAACCTAAATGGAAACAAAAAAAGCGAAGGCGGATTCGATCGAACCCGCCTTCGCCTGTCATTTTGCTACTCGAGATGCTTAACCGCCAATCACGCCGTTAAGCACATCCTGAACCGCGTTTCCGCCGCCGGTCGCTCCTTGCGTGGCGTTATTGATGCCCTGCTGGATCGCAGGTGCAGCCGATTCGGTAGCATTGCGAAGGGCTCGTCCTGGGTTCGCATTGCCGCCACGATTGGGCAGGAGATTGCCGGGCGCGTTGCCCGGAATATTGCCCGGCACATTGCCCCGTAGGTTGCCAGGTAGATTGCCCGGCACGTTATTGGGCGTGTTACCCCGTAGGTTGCCAGGCACGTTGTTTGGCACGTTGCCCGGTACGTTATCGGGGCGATTGCCACGCGAGTTATCTAGGCGTGGTCGTTCCGGAATCGCGCGGTCGGTACTGCGACGAATTTGCGAAGGCCAATTCTCAGGCCGTTCGGGACGCAGGGCCTCGAGTCGTTCGGTTTGACGAGTTGCCTGGTCCGCTTGACGACGGAGTTCATCGCGAACACGATCACCTGCGCCGGTACGATCGGTGGCGCGATCCATCCGCTCACGAATCGAGTTGGCAGTGTCGCGAGCTTCGCGGTTGGCGGCATCGCGACCCTGTTCGATGCGGTCACGCGTGCGTTCACTCATCTCACCAGCTCCTTCAGCTCGGTCACGGGCCCCTTCGACTCGGTCGCGAACGCCTTCGGCAGTGTTCCGTGCCTGCTCAGCAGCATCACGAGTCTGTCCAGCAGCATCACGGGCCTGTTCGGAAGCGTTGCGGGCTCGATCTTGTGCAGTGTTCGCTGCATTGTTTGCCGCCTCGCGAGCGCGATCCATGGCTGTGTTGCCTTGTTGGTTCCGCTCTGCGTCATTTTGCTGTGACGAGGTGTCGGAGTTACCACCGCCGAGCAAGTCATTTGCGGCGTTACTGAGGTCCGAGGCGGCCGAGGACTCGTCGCGATCGCGGCCTGGCAGTCGCAAGCTTCCACGGGCATCCGCATTCGCTTGGGCATTGGCGTTGCTATTGTTGCCGTCGACGTTTGCGTCGGTATTGACCGAAGCATCCGCATTGGCAGAGGAGCCTTCGAGATTCAGACGGTCACGGCTGAGTTCTCGTAGCGGATCAAGCGACT
>NZ_JBFHFD010000473.1:0-6693 GCF_041583735.1 Novipirellula sp. | reverse complement strand
CTTCTGACCGCCCCCCGTTCCTGTCCCTGAACCGTGCGTTGGAATTTGGTTATAGGCGGAGTGATAGTTGTGAATCGCCAACCCAATCTGCTTGAAATTATTGCTACATGACATCCGCCGCGCGGCTTCACGGGCCGCTTGGACGGCCGGCAAAAGCAAGCCGACAAGCACGCCGATAATCGCGATCACGACGAGCAGTTCTACCAACGTGAACCCTCGCTTAACTGATACTTTGTTCATAAACACCCTTTCTGTAGATAAGCCATAACCCTAAAAATCATGCCACATCAAACCTCGTCGGTTTGTTGGACCGAACGTCTTCGATATCGTCGACGTCCACATCACTATGCATCATGCAAGGGACCAGGACGACCGATTTTTGCGACACCCGATTATTAAATTGCGACAATCCGCGTCACAAAAAGGGGGACAGTCCGGTTTCTAACGTTTTCGGCTATCCCGGAATCCCCGAAAGTGACCCAGCAGAGATGCGATGTCCCGGACATTTACCGGGTACGAGAACGCAGCACACTCACCACGCAGCGGGCAGGGTGAGTCGTCGACTGCGGCCCCACTGCCCGAATCGGGTGCTCGTTCGCGGCATTCCAACTACCGAATTGCGACACTGTGAGTTCGCGTTCCCGAATCATCCCTAAGCTTAGGCCGCATCCAATGGGTCACTTGACTAGGAGGGGGTTACCATCACGCCGCGACCATCACTTCAGTGAACAAAGACGTTTTCAGGACGGAGATTAACGGATCTCGCGACACTGCGAGACCAATACCGTTATCGCGTGAAACCAGAAAGCAACCGTGAACGATCCACCGCAGGATTTGGCGGTGAGCGACATTGATGGGACCGCAACGACTTTGGGTGGAAAGTCGCTTGGCATCGATCTGTACTCGACGGCCACTTCGGATACGTCGCAAATTGAAGTCGAATCAATCGCCTGGGCTGGCGCCAGCGTGCATCGCAGCAAACTGGTTGACGTCGATGGCGACGGAAGACTCGATCTCGTGTTGAAATTTCGGTTACAAGACACTGATTTACCGACGCAATACACCGAGGCTTTACGGGCAGATCAAGAAAACAGCGTTCAGCAGCTTGAAATCGAACTAACCGGAAACACCCTCGATGGCACCGACTTTTCCTCTCTGGTAGGCAGTCACCGCGGAAACGACGGGCAAGAAATTGCGGGATTTACGTCGTTCGTTCTAGCAATTGAACGAGTGTTAATGAGCTAGCGGCACTCGAGAGAAGCTAGCTCTGGTGGTGCCGTCCGAGAGCTGGGAAAGTGACCCCAAACGGGCTCAATGTCCGTTCATCTGTCTTCGTCGTGCCGCTCGACGTCACCCAGCTCCGATCGCCGTTGCGTCTTGCCGATTTTCGGACCGAGCGCAGCCGACGCTATTCGAGTTTTTCCGATTTCATGGTCGTGGCTGCTCGCAGATAGTCATTGTAAATAAACGGAGGCATCCAGCTGACATCAGAAAACTTCACCGCGATGCTGACCGTGATTTCCTCGCGACTTCTCGCCTTCGAAGGATCAGGAGAGACGACAACATCATCCGCTCCGCTCTTCACGGAGCATCCCTTTAGATAGTCTTTGACAACCTTCTCGACGTTTGATTGCGTTGCACCATCGACCGCGGCGGCGCGAGCGCCTTCACGGCTTGCGTTGACCAAAATCTGTTGGACCATGATGGCACGTCCGAATTCGATAATGCCAAAAACCAACAGCAAGAATACCGGAACAACAAGCGCAAACTCGACAGCAGCAACTCCTGTCCGGCGGCGCCGCGTTGGTTGGGGGATTGGATTCACGATCAATTCCTGACTTAGTTTGGGCATTCAGTATTAGTTGACGATTCGCGGCGATGAAAAAACGCCCGCGCTCGACTGCAAGCCGTTCCCCTGGATCACCCCTTCGAGCGTCAGCGACGCCGGCTGAACGTTAATCACTTTTTCACCTCCGGTCAGTTTTACCGCCATGATTCGTACCGCAACGAACTTTACGATCTCGAACATGGCGTTATTGCCGTTGCCCCAAACACTACGATAGACCGGGATCACTCGCACTTCGCCAATGATGGATTCGAGATCATCTTTCATTGCTGCGCTTAAGCCTGGGTTTCCCGAAAGATACAGGGTCCCCAATTGATTTAATTCAAGTGAGCCTCCATGAAACTGAAGGTCTGCACGACTAAGCCCGTTACGAATCTGTTTTGAGATATAGGAAGTCGAATTGTTGGTGACACCGATGTTTATCGTCCCCAAATTCCCTGAGCTTCCGGTGTCATTAGGGAATAGTCTCAACTCGGGAATTCCATCCGCCTCGGCGGTGACCTGCCCGGTCTTGGGATCGTAACCCCAGACGTCGTCCTCCGCTTCGTGCGATTGATTCCAATAGTCTTCTTCGATCGTGATGGGAAGCACAGGAGCATTTTTACCAGAGGAAGGTATTTTGAATCCCCTGACATCGCGAACGAGGGCAGCCGTAGCTTCGGCATCCACCTCTTGCTCGCTGCGATTTAGAATCCGACCAAAGAATAGAGGAACGGCCCCATTTTGTGAGTTGGTTCGACGAATCCTTACTTTGACGGCATTGTATTTTGTAGGATCGTCGAATCTTAAGTCTGTTTGCCCCGAACCAAATTCGTAATGACCAATACTCACGTCGACGCTCGGCGCCACCGACGCGACTTGTCCAAGCACGGGATTTGCCGAGGTAAATTCCGAAGCAACGCTACGAGCACGTGTCGTTATTTCATTGATGTCTTGTGAGCTGGCAAACTCGACGACGGCAGCGTGAGCGGTGGCATCCGCCGTCCGCTGTGTTTCCGTTCTTGCGAGAGCTAAATAACCAATGTCGATGGCGAATGCCACCATTCCAAACAAGATCACAATTAAGACGGCCGCCAAGACCGCAATGGCTCCTTTGCGGTGTTGGCGGTTGCTTATTCTTTGAGGTGGTTCTCGTAATTCCGTTGGCGAGTCAATCATTGATGCAGACATCATATTACCGTGGAATGCTCGTCTTCACTGTTGGCGGCCTGGCGACCTCACATGAGGCCCATAGCTTTGCGTACCAATCTCACGACTGGGTTGCCTTTGTCGATGCAATGACGTGTTAGGATAGTTTCGCTATTAAAGAGATAGCTTTACAATCCCCCCGGTGGTTGAGTTATCCTGCGTTGAAACAGCGTGATTCAGATGAAGCTGCGTGCAAAATCAGCAGACTCAGCAAAATCAGAACACGCACTTGCCGATAGACAAGCGTAGAAAGTAGGACCAGCTTCGCTAAACTGGCGACTTGCACAACCGCCATGACCCGCGACGCATTGATCGGCTTTAAGGGTGGTCCACTTCATCACAAATTTGGACCGTGGCCAATCGTGCTTCCAATACCACCAGCTTCTTTCGCAGCGACTCGACTTCCGCTTGGACTTGCACGCGCCGATCGTGGACGGTTTGGGATTCTTCAGCGCTGACGATTCCGTCGGCCTGCAGTCCGAGAAGCCGTCGGTATTCTCCCCGCCGCATCGACTCGATCTGCTTCGCCGTCTGCCACTGCGTTCGCATGCTTTCGGTTGGCGTTTGCCGCTTCGCCACCACGTCACTCACACGAGAACCGCGCACCGGGGGATCTTGGGCGACAAGAATCATCGCCGCGAATAATCCCCCCAGCAGAACGACCACAGGCAGAATGATCGATTTCATCACGGGTCTCCTTCGGCTTGCGAAATGCCGCGAGTTTGATTTACCGGTTGCTTCGACTACGAACGAAGGAGCGTTTTCTTAGGCAAAACCCTTTAAAGTGACGTGAAATCGCAACGCGATGGGGATTCGAATTGGCAATAGCCACTGGCTGGATCGACATCGTGTTCACCGCCGACCGAAAGCGTTCCCCTACGACGTACGCGTTTTTGGGCGAGGCGGTCAGCCGGCATGCTGGGAAGGGCAGCGAACCTGTTCCTAGGCCGGTTGCCCAAGTTGCGATACGAATGGGGTGCTTTGCTTGCTTTACACCCTACAACCGTCTAAAACAGTAGCAGAGTCCAAGGGTTCCAACTTGACCTCGAAGTCAAGCAAAAAGCGACACGATTCTCATCTTCTCCTTGGTCACTCGACCGACATTGCTGCTTTTCACGATTAGACACTCTTCACGATTAAACCGAGCACAACGATGGTGGATCTAAAAACCAAAGAGATTGACCGACTGATTTTGTCCGCCACCACCGCGCGTGATCAGGCGTATGCTCCCCACAGTCACTTTTACGTGGGCGCGGCATTGTTAATGAACGATGGCACCGTTGTGATCGGATGCAATGTCGAGAACGCGAGCTATTCGATGTGTTTGTGTGCCGAACGCGTCGCCGCATCTGCGGCAATCGCAGCGGGATATCGCGAGTGGCGCGCGATTGCGATCGCCAGCGTCGGCGGCGTGGCTCCGTGTGGTGCTTGTCGCCAATTTTTGGCCGAGTTCGGATTAAATCTGCCCGTCATCACGACCGATGTGATCGACGGAAGTTATAAGGTCCGAAACCTCAAACATCTGTTCCCCGAAGCGTTTGATGGATCGAGTTTGCCGCATCACGCTTAATGCGTGGCTATTGCGAACGGCCGAGTCGGCGGAAATCGGTTGCGATGGCGTCGTAGACGCGTGCCAGTACGGGACGATTGTCTCGAATCGTCATACTGCCCAACTGACCGGATCGAACCTCCGCACTTGTGATCGGATCCAACTTGGTGATGCTTTCCAAATAAGGTTGCGTCAATCGCATCTCGCCCGATCCATCCATCGCCGGTTCGACTGCCAAGGGTCCGCCGACACTGCCCGCCAGCGCCGGATGCATCAGCGTGCGGTAGGCGCGTGGACGCAGCGATGCAGGTTTCGCTTCAATGGTCAAACCACCCCGCAAACGTACTCGCGACAACGATTCGCTGCGGCTTGCTAATTGGTACGCATCGACGTCTTGTTCGGGAACGACGGCGAGGAGTTCTTTTTCTTGAGGATCTGAAACACGTAGCAACTCCTGCCCTGCGGATACAAAACGTCCGGGCAACGATTCGACATGGTTACCAACGATGTAACCTGAGCGGCTTGCAATTACGGTCAACTGAGCAATCTGTTCGTCCATCTCGGCAATCTGGCGTCGCAATGCATTGGCGTTTTCCAAGTACGCAGCGGCCTTGGACAATTCCCCTTGCCGCCGAAATTGGATCACTTGCAGTTCAGCGATTTCAAGGTCGTCGGCCTTCTTTTCGCGGCGGATCCTCAGTTCAGGATCCTTCAACCGCATCAACAACACGCCCTGTTCGACGTGTTGGCCGCGGTGCACAAACAACGATTCGACAAAAGCGTCACTTGGCGATCGGGCGATCTGTTCGTCTTGGAATCGAACCACCACAGGAACTCGTCGATCAAACGGCGAAGAGACCGTACCAAGTTGCTGAAACAGCGCGACCAGCAAACTGGCGTAAAACAACATTCGCCGACGATAAAAATTTAGTCCAAACCGTTCGCCCGGCTCGAGCATCCAAATCTTCCACACCCAACGAGTTGCCGGGATCAAAAACCACATCAACACGCCTGCGACGGCCAGCAAGATTCCCAGACCGCGTGCCCACATCGCGACGCCCAACACAAGTCCGCCCATCCAAAAAACTTGGAAAACGACACTACAGGCCGCGTGGATCGATGCAAACCAGACTCGCCATCCCGACAACAATTGACGAGTTTGAGGGATGCCAAAAAACAGCCACTGTAGCGCTGCGCCCAATTGCCGCCGCCCATGCATCCGAAGATTGGGAATTTCGGTCAAATCCGACAACACGTAGTAACCGTCAAGTCGCAGCAGCGGATTGGCGTTGACCAACAGCGTCGCGGGACCGGAGATCAAAAAGAATTGGGCGGTGATATGTTTTGCGTAGCCTTCGGGTAGAAACCACCAAGCCCACGCCGCAACCGCGGCGACCGCCAGTTCGAAGTAGACTCCGCCCAATGCGATTTGAACTCGATTGAATCGGCGACGCAGCTTCCATGCGTCCGTGACATCCACATACGCCAGCGGTGCGAGCAGAAAGAACATGATGCCGACCTGCCCCACGCGCACGCCGTGATGTTTGGCCGCGACCGCATGCCCCGCTTCGTGGATTAGCTTTGCGACAATCCAAATCAAAAACAACACGGGCCATAGCCCCGGATCAAACATCCGCCGCAATTCGGCCGCAAATGCATCGGAGTGTCCATAGACCACACAGAGACCGCTGAAAACAAGCAACATCCAAACCGAAATCCCAATCGGTTCAAACGCAAATCCGAGGAACCGGGTCAACCAAGTCGCGATACGATCCCCGCGAAAGAGGGGAAAACGTTGGCTAATCAACAACGGCAAAAATCGCAGCAGCGTTGCCAACGGTCCTGGAGGTGCGGGTTCGGGCGAGGGGCTGTTTGCGGCCGCGAGAGGATCACTGGCGGCCGATGGGTTCGTCGCCCGTTCGGTATTTTCACTGGCCGTATAACCACTGGCGGTCGCTGCGGTCGCAAGCGGTGCTTCGGTCGCAGCCGATCCTTGCTTGATCACCGCAACATTAGCCTTGACCAATTGTGCGATAAATTTTGCCAAATCTTCGGTCGACCATGCGATTCCTTCACTGCGCAGCGCTTCGAACAATTCGGGAACCCCGCG